>JAYELL010000026.1:0-43454 GCA_034717495.1 Chloroflexota bacterium
CCCCTCCCCGTGTCCCCGCGTCCCCCCTCCCCGTGTCTCCCCTCCCCGTGTCCCCCCTCCCCGTGTCCCCGCGTCCCCCCTCCCCCCATCCCCCCCTTGACAACCATTCACCCCTTGGGCTATAGTAGCTCGATGAATTGGAAAAGCCCCGAACGCTGGGCCGGAATCGTATTGGTGCTGGCGGCGCTCGCCCTCTATCTCTGGACGTTGGACAATGGTCTGCGTCCGGAGGAACTGATGGGCGGCGACCTGATCACCCACCAGTACGCGCAGGTCCAGGGACGGCCCAGCAATGCGCCCGGATATCCCCTCTACACCATGGGTGGCTGGCTCTGGTTCCATGGGTGGCGTTCCATCCTCGCTGCAGAAGCCAATCCAACCGCGATTCTCTCCACCTATTCCACCCTTTGGGCGCTGTTGGCTCTCTGGCTGCTCTACCGTCTCATTCTCCACGAGACCGGCAACTGGCTGGTGGGATTGCTGCTCGGCGCGTTCTACGCAGTGACCTATTTCTTCTGGTATTATGCCACCAGCACCGAGCAGTATACCTCGGCCGTGGCCTTGACTCTGGCCATCGTGCTGGTTGCCTACCATTGGGAGGATACACTCGATCGCTCGCAACCTGGCAGGTCGGAAAAAGAAGAAGCCAGGGCGGATCGCTACATCCTGCTCCTGGCCTTCCTCTCAGGGGTAATCCTGGCCCACATGGTCACGGTGGCATTCATCATTCCTCCGCTGCTCTGGTTCATCCTGAGTCGCCAACCGGGGCTTTTACGGCGTCCAAGGTTGATCCTGACATCGATCGCGGCGGCACTGCTTCCTCTCCTGAGCTATTTCTTCGTCTATATTCGGGGTGCCCAACATCCGGAATGGCGAGGCGAAGGGCAGTGGCCCAACGCGGGAGCGTGGTTCTGGGATTTCGTCAGCACCCAGCAGGGACAGGATGAACTTACCTGGTCCTTGACCCCCCTGTGGACCCACGAGTTTCCCAGCATGATCTGGCAGGAACTAACCTGGATCATTCTTTTTGGTGGCCTGGCCGGACTCTTTCTCATGAATCGGCGGCATGGCCTCTTTCTGGGCGCAACTCTGGCGATCTATCTTGCCTTCAGTTTCATCGACCGGCTCGGTAACTGGTTTCAGGTGATCATGCCCGCCTACGCGTTGCTGGTCTTGAGCTTTGCTGTTGCCGTGCAGTGCTTGTGGACACGATTGAAGGATGCATCTCCGAAGAGTCGGCTCTCTACCGCAATGCTGCGGGGGCTTCAGATTGCTCTGGTGTCAGGCCTGCTGCTGCTGCTTGTATTTCGTTTCGACGCCAGCTGGTCCCGGGCAAATCAGCGCAATCGCGCCAGGGACACCGCACTGGCTGCCGGCCAGGCGATCCTGGCGGACGATCCACAGCCCAACGCGGCCATTCTGGCTGACTTCGCCGAGACTGTCAGCCTGCGCTACCTTCGCGACATCTGGAACCTGCGTCCCGACCTGCAAGCTGTAGGCAGCAAGGATGCCGGCGACATCCTTGCGACCGGCGACCGCCCCCTGTACGTGACCAGAACGGCCGCTCCCCTTGTCTGGCAGGAAGTAAGCCCTTCGGCCCATTTTTCATCGGCAGGAAACACACTGATCGCCCTTAGCAAGGAACCTGCTCCTGCATTGCCTGGCGATGTCCGGCCGTTGAGCCTGCCCGCAGGTCCTGCCCTCTCTTTGGCCGGCATCGAGACTCAGTTGGGCAACCCGATAGAGGACGGCCATCAATCTCTTTCGGTGCGGCTATTTTGGCAGGCCCGGGCGCCGGTGGCCGAGGACTGGCGGGTTTCCGTGCGGCCTACCGGATCGGGCCATCCCATCACCACCCCCGATGGATCGCCGCTGCAGATGGACTTGCTTCACCCCGTCCACGGCACCTATCCCATGAGCCGCTGGCTGCCAGGTGAAGTCGTGGCCGACGACTATCTGATTCCCATTCCACCAGGACAGCAGGTGGACGGCATTCAGGTGTTTGTCTACCGCCCCCTGGAGGATGGCACCTTCGAAAACCTGACTGTTTTGGAGATCCCCCTGAAATGAACAACCCCTCTCCGCTGGAGAAGGGTTGTCGATTTCACAGTCGATCGGGATGCTTCGGCTCAGGCTTCTGGTTCAACCTCGATCTGTTCTTCTCGCTGTTCTTCCAGCTCTTCAACCACCTCGACAGCGGCTTCGATCAGCGGGGGTATCTCTTCAGCCTCTTCGTACTCGCCAGTTTCGATCTCACCACCTTCGCGCTCGACGATCACGGTGACCTCGGGGATCACATCGGCCATTAGCCGAATCGGCACCTGGTGGGTGCCCAATTGGCGCAGCGGTTGGTCCAGCATGATCTGGCGCTTGTCGATCTCTTCGCCCGAGGCTTGTTCCACCGCGATAGCGATATCGGAAGCGGTGATCGAACCAAACAGTCGATCGGTCTCCGCGGCTCGAGCGCTGAAGTTCAGGCTCAACTCGGCAAGCTTGTCGGCCACCGACATCGCGGCCTGTCGCTCGCGGTCCCGCTGCCGGTCGGCAGTTTCCTTGATCTGGGCGGCCTGTTTCTCCGCGCCCTTGTTGGCGGGAATCGCCAGACCCTCCGGGATCAGATAATTCCTTGCGTAGCCATTGGCAACCTCTTTGATATCGCCAGCCATGCCTACCCCTACAACGTCCTGCTTCAATAATATTTTCATCGGTGCTTTCTCTTCTCCTGCAAAAACTTGGCCGCCCAGCTCAGGCGGCATATTCACAACCACGTATATTACATTAACTCCGACGAAATCACAAGTTTGTGCAGAGGCGCGGCAGCGTATGATCATGGGATCTCGTGGCGGCTCCAATGAGTTCCTAAGATCCCCAATGAGAAGACCTCATGTTCGAGCTCGTTGACCTCCCCTTGCACCAGATGGTACAATCATCACATCACCTGCCGATTCCCGGATGTGGGATTGGCCAACCATTGGGAGGTGCAACCATGAAGGTGACGCGGCTTCTTACGATTTTCTGGTGTTTTCCGTTTTGGCGTTACTGAGTGTCACGGTCGGGGCATCAACGGTGGCGGCCCCAGCCGCTGGTCCCTGCCTGCCCGGCGAGCCCTACGACCCCGCCTGCGACGTCAACCACGACGGCCGCATCGACGTCGGCGACATCCTGCTCACCGCCGGCCACTGGAACCAGGCAGGCACCTGGACCAGCGATAACGACCACGAGCACCTGAACCAGACCTGGAGCCATTCGCGTGTCGGCCTGACTATCGAGGGCAACTTCGACGGCACGGCCGGATCCTATCAAGCACCACCGGTGCTGGGCAACACAGCCACCCAGGGAGATGGCTTGCGAGTAGACTCGGTCAATCACGATGACGTGCATGTGAACTCGGCGGGCAACAACGGCTTTTTCGTCTGCACCACAGGCAGCGAAACGACCTCCACCCCATCGCTTCAGAACAATGGGCTGGAGGTCGGCAGGGCAGAAAATGCCGGTGTACGGGTACAACACGCCGGCGATGATGGCGTATTCATATCCAGCGCAGATTCCAACGGACTGAATGTCTGGTTCGCCAACCACGATGGCCTGAGCGTCAACGAGGCGGGGGATCACGGCGTATCCATCAGCTCGGCCGGCGATGACGGGTTCTCCGTCTGCGGTACTGGCGGCAACAACACCTGCACCGCGTCCTTCGACGACAATGGCCTGGAGGTGGGTAACGCCCAGAATTATGGCGTACCTGAGCAACAGCGACATCCTTATGTACAGCTACGACAATTTCCACATCCACCTGGACGAGGACGACACCAACAGCGCCTTCGTGATCTACAGCGGCAGCGGTACCAACCTGTGGTCGATCTCGGAGAGCGGCCTGGCAGTCGCACACCAGGGCAGCGCCCTCGCCATCGATGCCGGCACGGAGGGACAGCAACTGGTCTACCCTGTCCACAGCCCCCAGAACTGGCCCACTGCTGACGACTGATTTTGCTCGTTTGTTGCAGGCGATGATCGATCATCCGTAACCGGTGTTCGGTATTCGGATCACGGGTTACGGATGACCGAATACCGACGCGCTCCCACAGAAAAAGCCCGGCGCGTAACCTGCTACGCACCGGGCCAATTGGTTTACCGGACGCATCAAATCCGGTATTACTCGCCGAACATCATCGTGCCGCCGTCGGCGAAGAGATCCAGGAACAGCTTGCCATCCTTCACGAACCAGATGCGGGCAGCGTCCAGACTCTTCAGGTACTTGTCGCTGAGCGAGTCGGGTCCACAGATCGCCCGGGTCAATGCTTTCGCCTTGATCTCGATGGAACTGCCGTCGATGGTGTAGGGTCCGCCACCCCGGTTGCAGTCGGTCTGGACCTTGGCAATACCGCTGGGCAGCAGTTGCAGGGTGTAGGCATCCGGATTCGCGATCTCAGCCGGTCCCACAGCGGGATCACTGATGGACTGCCACTTCCAGACAGTCTTCTGGATGGCCGAAGCATCCACGGGCGCAGCACCAGGGGCTGCCACAGGCGCCGGGGCTTCCTCGGTCACAGGAGCTTCCTCGGTCACCGCAGCACCCTCGGCACCACCCGCATCCGCGGCCCTGTCACCCTGCTCAGCCACCAGGAACATGTTGCCAACATCGGATACCATGTTGATGACCAGTCCACCATCCTCGATGACATAGGTGCCGGCTGCCGCCAGGCCCTGTAGGAACTCGTCCGCCTGCGAATCGGGCGGGCACATGGCCATCGTGGAGGGACCGAGCTGGATCGTCAGGGAGCTGCCGTCGGCCTCGTAAGCACCTATCACCTGGTTGCAGTCCGCCTTGATGGCAACCCGGCCATCGTCGGCAAACTGCGCCAGGTAGCGGCCTGGATCGGCAACCTCGGTCACCGTATCGTTGCCATACTCGGTCTTCTGCCACATCCAGATAGCGCCGGCCAGCTCAGTGGCTCCAGCCACCTCTTCTTCCCCGGCCGGCTCGCTTGCCTCACCGGCGAAAATCATGTTGCCAGTGTCATACTTGATGTTGATGACCAGGTTGCCCTCGCCGTCCCAGACATAGCTGGCGGCACCGGCCAGCCCCTGCAGGAATTCATCAACCTGAGAGTCGGGCGGGCACATTGCCATGGTGGAGGGGCCAAGCTGGATCGTCAGGGAGCTACCCTCGGTCTCATAGGTTCCCGAAGCCTGGTTGCAGTCAGCTTTGACGCTGACAGCTCCGTCGTCCATGAACTGAACCGTGTAACGCTCAGGGTCTTCAACCTCGGTGATCGTGTCGTTGTTATACTGGGTCCGCTGCCACTTCCAAACGGTGCCCACCAGGTCCTTCTCCGCCTCGGCCGCTTCCTCGCCCGTCTCAGCTTCAACGGTGCCGACGACCTCGCTGGAGGTCTGCTCCAGTTCACCCGCATCGTTCAGCGCATAGGTCTCCACCACATGCTGCGTCGGGCAGCACATGGGATCTTCGGGCCCCTGGCTGATCATATCGACGACGATCTGGCCATCCTCGAAGGTGAGTTCGTTGATGCTCACCCGATCGCCCAGGAAGACCGAACCGGCGTCCACCAGCTGGCCCTCCTGCTCGACAACCAGATGCAGGTCATAGAAGACGCCACTGCCGCCTGTGATGGTGACCAGCACCACCGCAGCTGCCGGGGTCCCGTCGGCCAGTTCCCCGATCGCAACAAAGTCGGTCAGAACCGTATGGATCCTGGAGGCGGAATCGGGTGCCACCTCCTCGCTGAATTCACCATCGACCAGGGTGGCCGTACCGGATTGGCTGTACTGCGACTGGTATTCCATGTTTCCCAACGCAGTCATCACCTTTTCCGGCACCGCTGCTTCGGCTTCAGGTTCAACTGCCTTCGTCTCGGCTTCCGGCTCAGGCTCAACAGCTTCTGCTTCCACTTCGACAGCCTGGTAAGCGGCTATGGCCGAGCCTTCGGCTGAACGCATCTCGAGCACGTCATCCACGATCGTGTAAGTGGCAGCCCTTTCCAGCGATGCCAGGTAGGCGTTCTCCTGTTCCATCACTGGCTCGGGGCACATCTTGCGAGTCGTAAGAGCAGGCCCGATCTTGATAGTGGAATCGTCAGCCTCGTAACCGGCCTGGTAGTCGTTGCAGCCGGCATTGCCGGTCATCAGGCCATCCTCTGTGAAGAAAGCCGTGATCTCGGTGCCTTGCGCGAGGGAGCTGAAGCCACCCTTGCCGTTGTTGTAACGGGTTGCCTGCCAGGGCGTGCCAGTCAGCGATGGCGGTACCACAGCCTTGAAGGCCAACACCGTATCGCCGCCGGCATTGCGAATCAGCAACTGATCGCCCGTGATCGTATAGGTGGCGGCCGTCGGAAGAATCGTTGTGAAATCCTGTTCCTGGACCATCAAAGGCTCCGGGCAAGCCATCATGGTACTTCCCATAGGTTCTTGAATGGTGAGGTTCTCACCGTCCGCTTCATAGGAGCCAAAGTAGTTATTGCAACCCGTGCTGCCACTAACCTTGCCATCCTCGAAGAGAGCTGTTGCCTCCGAGCCAGGCAGCGTCAGGACCAGGTGGCCATCGGCATTGGAATAGGCTTGCAGCTTCCAATAGGTACCCTCCAGGGGCACTTCCGCCTCCGCCGTGCCAAACTCCTGCTTATCGATTTCCTCGATCATGGTGTACTCGAGCGAAGAGCCGCCAGCCGGGGGATTCTCGACAGGATCGACGCGGACCAGCAACTCGTACTCGTAGCCAGGTTCGTATTCGAAGCCAGCGATTGCGTTATAGAAGAGGCTATACTGGTCATCGACATTCTCCTTGACCAGCAGACACTTCGTGAGCCCCTCGCCCACGCAGTCCGCCTTCACGGGACCGACGAACATGGTAATCTCTTCGCCCTGATCCACGGCATCCTGCTCTTCAGGGGCCGCCTGGGCAACCGTTTCTTCAGTCGAAGGTTCTTCGGCCTCGGCAACTTGCTCTTCGGTGGCAGGTTGCTCAACTGCCTCTTTCTCTACCGCCTCTTCCTGGGCCACCGCGTCCGTATCAGCTGCTTCGTGGGTCTCGTCTTTGTCGGCATCGACGGCCCGTTCCTGCTGTGCCTCTTCGGGCACCGCCGGGGTTGGTGTTTCCTTGTCACCGCAGGCTACCACAAAGATGCTGACGAGGACCAGCAGGGTAACCAGCAACAGTGCTCTTCGCTTCAAGATTCGGTTCATGAGAGTTCTCTCCTCCATTTTGTTTGTCCTGGCATGTTTAGAATTGGAAAGGCCTACAGCCAACGCCGGCGCTTTCCCTTCGATTTCACGCCATATTGGGCAGAAGTGTTCACAGATTGCCGCGGAAAATATCGATTGACTCGCGCAAAAAACGCCGCTGCCTACGATTATCCGCAGCGACATGGATATCAGCAGTTCACGCCGATGGGATCCCACTGGAGTCAACTGTCACCGATGATAACATATCTTCGGCGATTCGGGTAGGAAACGCACCGGCATCCTCTACTTTCAATGATGTCATCCCCGCGCACGCGGGGAACCAGGGTCATGGGCGTCTATGTACCACCGGCGTTGTTCGTCATCCCCGCGCACGCGGGGAACCATCGATTCATTCCCGGCTGTCATCCAGGATCCAAAGGAACAAATCCACTGGGCTCCCGCCTTTGCGTGCACCCCGAAGGGGCCCCGCAGGAGCGACGGTGCCAGTGTCATGCTTTTCTGGCTCCCGGAATCCTGGTCTCCAGAGCAGCCGCCAATTCCTCCGCTCGTTGGGAACCCACCATGACGCTCTTGCCATCCTGGAGAGTCAACTCAACCCCCTGGTTACCGGAGGTAGTGTAAGCAACCCCGCTGCCGCGCCAGCCCCGGATCCCCCACCCGCCATATTCTCGAATCGGATCGTAGGAACGGGCCTCAAAGCTCTGGATGTCGGCCAGCGGGATGTCACGGCTGGTAATGGGAGGATAACGGATGTGCAACGAATTCTCGGAAACCTCCGTGACCAGTTTCAGCCTGTGGAATAACAGGGGAAGCCCAATGCCGATAAAAAGCCAAAGCAACCACATCATCCAATCGGGAGCAGGCTTGGAGCCCCAGGGTTTTCCCAGGATGATCTGTTCGACGAAGCCCCACCACATCAGGGCCGAGATACCGTAGACCAGAAGCCATATCCACCACTGGGTGAACTTCTGGTCCTCATGATATGACACCTCGAAGTCGTAAGGGGCCATGGATCTAGCCGCCGACAGGTACCACCATGATCTCAACGTTTTCGCTGGGATTGCCCCGCGTGATCACCGGCACGATGGTGTCGTTGATCATCAACAGCTTGCCGTCAGCCGAGGTAATCCTGGCCGCCATGCCATAGCTATGGTTGGGCACGACGTCTGCCGGATCGTAGATAACCTCATAGGGCATGGGCATCTGGCCCGGAATTGTGAAGGTCTCTTCGCCCAGAATGATGGCTGGTGCGTCGGCCCGGGAAATGTCCTGCAATTGCACCTGAACAATGGCGTCGTCGGGCAAGGCAATCCGCACCTGGTAGTTGACCCCACCGGTGACGCTGGCCTGCCCGTCGGTTCCCCGCGCAGCCTCCTCCATCTCTCCGACCGTGATCGTTTCGTCGGCAGCGACCCCATTGACCTCGACGGTGTACTCCCCAGGTTCCAGGCCGGCGGTGTCGATTACGATGGCGTCCGAATAGGGCGTCATCATCTGGCTGCACATGAGATCGGCAGGCTGGCCCGCGACCAAAGATATCTCGATGGTGTTTTCCACAACCTCCTGCTGAGAGTCCCCGGTCTTGGTACATGAATTGGGATGATCACCCTGGACGACAGCAACCTGCTCGCCATCCTCTTCTTCGATCGTGACGCTGCTGACGTTGGCGGGCGAGGTTTCGATCACACCCTCGGGTGGCGTATCAGCAGAAGCATCAACTTCTGGCGCGCGCGTGTCCACCGGTTGGCCAACTATCGGTGGCGGCATGACGCAGCCCGCCAGGCCAAGCGCGAGGATCAATAGGACAGTTGTGAAGAATAATCGGTACATGTTTCTCTCCTATGTTATTAGCAGTTTTTGCTGGCCGCCCGAGAAGGACTTCCCTGTTTCGGGCAGGCAACTGATTGCACGGTCCGCTCAAATGAAATGTTCACACAAACCCGATCTTGCCATCGCAAAGTTGTTTCGTGACCTCGACCTCCGGAATCACCACCCCCATGCAATCGGCGTTAGGCAACCCCTGCAACACCCAGGTAATGTCCTCCAGAGAAACTGGTTCTCGATATTCCAGACGGTCTGCGTAACACCAGTTCTTAATAGGGACATTTCCAGGGCGGGTAGTTGTCAACACCCCCCTTCACCCGGAATTCGGGCTCACCACTGTAAATGTTGCCAACCGAATTGATCAACGTGCCGGCTACCCACTGTTCCACGCGATAGGGATGGCCCACATTGCCGAAGGTTTCAAGATGAACCGCTAAACCGTCGATCCTGACATTTCCGGCCTTATCCATCGCACCCCAACCACTGGGCTTCACATCCCGCCACTGGTTGTCGCCGATCAGTTGGTAGACCTTGATCCACGAGCTGGCTGGCGGCGGGGCGACACAGGTTACGATATTGCCTGCCGACGGGGTGATTTCATCCTTGATCTTCTCCCAGGTCAGGTTCGCCGACGCCAGCGCCGTGTCCTCGAAATACTCCATACGGATGTCGTGGTATCCCTCAAGTAACGATACATCGGTCACAAAACGGGTCCGGGACATCGGGTGCCACTGGTTGATGAGTCGCTGCCCATCGATCCAGAGTCGTACGCCGTCATCCGTTTCAGTGGTGAAGCGATAACGTCCCTGGGGCAAGAACATGCGCCGCGTCCAGCGGACTGAAAACTTGTCGTCGGAAATGGTCGGTGCAGGCGATCCCGAGCCCCAATCGAAATTCACGAAGTAATCCCGACGGTTCATTGTCGGTTTCCCACTGAGGCCGGTATTATTGAAATACTCGCCCAACCAGACAGTATCCTGGCCACCACCACCGCCTCCGCTGCCACCACCAGAGCCGCCATCCGAACCACCGGAGCTGCCGATTCGCCGCCACGTCAGTTTGGCAACCGCGTCGCCACCATCCTCGAAGTATTCCATGCGGATATCATGGGGCCCCGGCGTTATGTTAATTTCCTTGGCGTAAGGGGTCAGCCCTTGAGTCTTCCAGCGATCGATCAGCAACTGATTGTCGATATAGAGTCGAACGCCATCGTCGGTTTCTGTACGAAACTCATAGGTGCCGCCATCGAGATCGATCGTCTGTGTCCACCGGGCAGAGAAGAAGCCGGTCGGAATCGCCGGGGCCGGCGACCCCTTGCCCCAATCGAAGTCGATCTCCGGATCGTCGCGGGTGATCACCGGTAAGCCCTCCAGATCGCGGTTGTCAAAATACTCACCCAGCCAGCCCTTGGGCTCAACCGGTACATACTCGTCGATCTTTTCCCAGGAGAATTTTGCCAGGGCCCGCCCAGTGGCCTCGAAGTACTCTACACGAACCTGATAGGTTTCCCTGTTGACGTCCAGATCGACGACTACCTCGGCAGCGCCAGTCTGCCAGCGATCGATGACCAGCCGGTTGCCGATATACACACGCGCCCCGTCATCAGTATTGACTCGAATCCGATACTTTCCCGTATCCAACGGCACACTGCCAGACCACCGGACCGAAAAATTGTCCGGTGGTACCTCCGGTGCCGGCGAACCGGTACCCCAGTCAAAATCGATGGCCGGGTCGATACGGGTGAGCACAGGTGGCCCCTGGAGATTGCGGTTGGCGAAATACTCACCCAGCCAGGATACAGATGGCGTTGGTGGCGTTGGGCCAACGCCGATCTTCTTCCAGGTCAGTTTTGCGCTGGCTTCCCCACCCCCCTCGAAGTAATCCATGCGGAGTTGATGGACGCCAGAAGGAAGAGCAACCTTGGTTTTGCGCGGGGTCGCCGACTGGTGGCGCCAACGATCCAACAGCAACTGTCGATTTACGTAAAGCCGAACACCATCATCAGTCTCCGCAGTAAACTCATAGGTGCCACCGTCAAAATACCAGTCGCCGAGCCAACGAACGGAGAATTCGTCCTTGGGCATTCCTGGTGCCGGCGCCCCAGTTCCCCAATCGAAATCGATGGATGGATCCTGGCGCACCGCAACGGGAGATCCTGTCAGGTTGCGGTTGGCATAGTAGGACCCTTGCCATCCTGCATTTGGGGGCGGCGCGGGAAACTCCAGCTGTTCCCAGGTCACCTTTACCTCGGCGCGCTGCGTGGCCTCGAAGTATTCCACCCTGAATGGATGCCACCCTTCGCCCAGAATGATCTCCGCGCTGTGGTCGGATGGCGAGGAGATGTGCCACTGATCGATGATCAGATTCCCGTCGACGTAGACCCGAACCCCGTCATCCGCCCGGGCGGTGACACGATACGTCCCGTCGGTCAGATGAATGTCCCGGTTCCAGCGCACAGAGAAGTTATCTCCGGGAAACCCGACTGCAGGTGACCCATAGCCCCAGTCGAAATCAATCGCAGCGTCGTAGCGGACCAACGCGGGTGCCCCGGACAGGTATCGATTGGTGAAATACTCCCCTGACCAGGCGTCGTTGCGACTGCCACCCGCCTGAGCTTGGGTCAGCGCAGGAAAGACACCCAGAATCACCACAAAACACAACGCGACCAGCCCGACAATGGTTAGGGGTTTCTTCATCTGGCGCAACATGAGGTTCCTTCCTTCGAATCCTGTCCAATTGTTCCGAAAAGGCCTGTTTCACCTGCGGAATGCAAAGAGTTTGGGATACAACACCCGGTTGACCTGTCCTGACCGAAATCAGAAAGTGTTTCGACACCAGCTGCAAGCGATCCGGAAAGACTTTACCTTAGTCCGAATCACCGCTTACATCCCTCACAAGAAAGAGGTGACTGCGCTCAGATGGCAGCTTCCGATGACAGACTCTCGTTGAGGCAAGCAATATCCTGCGGGGCACAATCCGCAGCGTGGGGGATGCACAACGGGCCGGCTAGAGGACACCCAGGATCAAGCCCGCCAACGAATAGTAGATGATCAGGCCTGAAACATCTACCACGGTTGAAATCATCGGGCCGCTGATCACCGCCGGATCAATGCCAATTCGATCGGCCACAATGGGAACAATGGTCCCCACCGTAGTGGACCACATGACGACCAGAGGCAAGGTCAGTGCAACAGCAAGGGCAACCTGCCATCCTGCTTGCCAGAGGATCTGGGCCAGCACAAAACCCAGTATCCCCATCACCAGTCCAAGCAGCAGACCCACGGAAATCTCCCGCCGCCACGCGCGAAGCAGAGTGGAAAAACGAACCTCGCCCACTGTGATTGCCCGGATGATGGTAGCAATGGTCTGCGATCCAGCATTTCCTCCCGTGCCGATGATAAGAGGCACAAAGGCTGCCAGCACCAGGTATTGACCCCAAACGACCTCAAATTTTTGGGTAACAAGGCCGGTCAGTGCGCCCGCTCCGAAGAGAAGCAGCAACCAACCGATCCTTTTTTTGAACACGCTGGTAGGTGAGACAGAAAAGTAGGGCTGCTCCAATGGCAACGAGCCACCAAATCGCTGGAAGTCCTCGGTGGCTTCCTCTTCCAGCACATCCAGGACGTCGTCAACCGTCACAACGCCAAGCAGCCGATTGAATTGATCTACGACCGGCATAGCGGTGTAGTCGTACTTGGCCATCTCCTCGGCAAGCTCCTCCTGATCCGCTGTAGCCTGTACCGAGATGGCTGGGGACAGCATGAGATCTTCGACCTTTTCGTCCGGTTGCGCCAGTAACAAAGAGCGAATCGGCACCACCCCGATCAAACGATTTTCCTGATCGACGACATAGAGATACACCAGGGTCTCGACCTCATCCAGAGAATGCAGACGTTCGATCGCCTCTGCCGCTGTCCACTGCCGTCTCAGGGAAGCGATCTCGGTGGTCATCAGCCGGCCGGCCGTGCCCTCGTCGAAACGCAGCAGCGTGCGGACGTCCTCGGCCTCCTCCGGCTCCATCAGGTCCAGCAACCGGTAGGAGACATCGTCCGGCAGCTCATCGAGAATCTCTGCCGCGTCATCCATGGGCAACTCATCCAGGATGTCCGCCAGGTGTTCGTCGTCGACTTCCCTGACCAGCTCAGTACGAATCAGGCTGCCTGTTTCGTCCAACACCTCGCTGGCTGTGACCAGGGGAAGCCGGCCAAAAACCACCACAGCTTCCCGGGAGGGCAGTTCGTCGAGCAGATCGGCAATGTCGGCGGGATGGCTGGTTGCCAGGAGCTGCTGCAGCTCACCCAACCGGTCTTGCTTTATCAGTTCATGAACTTCCTCGGCGCTGGGTATCACCGCGACAGGCATGTTCCTATCCTTATGATAGCGCGCGGCCACCGACTATCCAATGGACGCGTCGTGATTACCACGTACAGTTGCCCTGGGTACCCGCGAGAGAGCTCTGGGGAGCCCACGACGGCGGGTTTCCCATACTGGCCTCGGGGTTGAACATATACCAGTAAACACCGTTGATCCGCGCACCGCGAAAGGCATCAAACAGGGCATTTGATCCGAACGAACCTGTCACAGGCCCATCCGGATAGGCGTATAGCGGCGCACCAGGCTGACCACTGATCCGGCACTCGCCAGGGTGGAAATCCTTGTAGGTTGGCCCCGGAGGTTGCCCCCCATACGTCACACCAACGGTCGTCGAAGCTGTCGTCTCTGGTGAATACGAACGAATCGTGCCCGGCGTGCCCGGCGCAGCGTTGACCGTGAGGCTGACAGAATAAACGCCCCGTCCTCCGGTGCCAACGCTGGAGCCCTGCAATGTCGTCGCCTTCCTGAGCAATAGCTGGCCGTAGTTAGTCCATGCTTCCACCACCACATTTCCCTCAACCAGACCACCCCCCTCGCCGCTGACTGTGAAGGTTGCCGGTAGCACGCTGCCCGGTCCAGGGCTGCTGATGGTCACGAAGGCCTGTGTGGGCTGCGAACCCCCGTAGGTCACTGAAACACGCGCGGGCGCCACTGGGGATCCTGGCGACGATGCCTGGATGTAGCCGGCCGTCGCGTTTGCGACGCTGACGGTAAGATTAATGGAGTAGGTGCCTCGCCCTCCGGTGCCCACATTCGAGCCCTGCAATGTGGTAGCCTGCTGCATCAACAGCTGACCCGTATTGGTCCATGCTTCCACCACCACATTGCCCTCGTACAAACCAGCGCCCTCGCCACTGACGGTGAAGGTCGCTGGCAGGGTGGCGCCGGGAACGGGATGCAGGATCGTAATGAATGCCGCCTGCGGCGTGGGGTGTGGCGTGGGATAGGGGGTCGGATAGACCGTCGGGTAAGGCGTCGGGTAGCCGAAACCAGGGATAACCAGTCGCTGCCCCGCGTAAATGAGATAAGGGTTCGCAATGCCGTTGGCCGATGCCATCTGGCCGACGGTCAGGCCAAAGCGGTTGGCAATCGAAAACATCGTATCGCCGGGCGCCACGAAATAGGTGTTGCCAACCACCGTGCCCTGGGCATGGTGACTGGGGCCCCTGTCGTAGACACCGCCCGATCCAGGGGGAGGTGAAGTACCGCCGCAACGGTTCACCACGTGTAGCACGGTGCCCGATTTCAGTACCTCTGGATAGGGTCCAATGATCTGCCGGTTCTTGTAGTACACCTCCTGCCAGGATGTACAGTACTGACGGGCAATACTGTAGACAGATTCCCCTGGCTGCACGACATGGCGCGTTCCATGCCCGGAATAGGCCATGGCAGATCCGCCTGGCAGCATGGCCAACAGCATGACGACGATGAGTGCAACGGCTAGTCGTTTCATAGCTACCTCCACAGGACCATGTAAAAAGTAAGGAATGGGACGCGATTTCGAAACGCCACCGGTTTGGCGATCAACACCGTCAACTATTTTATCACCTGCCCATGATTCGGACAATGTTTGCTCTAACCCCGCGACGTAGCCTCGCGTTTTCGCTCGTAGCCCAACAGCAGCTGTCCCAGGCCGTCGAACGCCTGGGGATCCAGGTAGATGCTGAAAAAGGACATATCGACGGCAGGCTGCAGCAGGTCACCTGCCACAATCGTCGCGAATGGATCTCCGCCCAGGATCCGGTTTGCCAGCGTGAGATACAGCCGATCCAGAACATCGCTCTCCAATAAGAGATGCAATACTTTGGGTCCCGATGCCGAGTAGACTGTTTGATAACCGAGCGCCCCCATGGCAGCGACCAACCCGGTACCGGTCACTTTCTTATCGCCGGCCACCACGACCTGGCCAGTTTGAGATTCTATTGCACTTACCCGATCCGGATCGACCTGGGAGCTGGTAAAGACCACGACCCGCCGGCCGCTTACAGTCAACTCAGCCGGAATCGGAAAATCCAGGCTGCCGCTGATGACCGCCAGATCGGGCTGGGGAGAGAGTCCTCGACCGGCGCGCCAGGCTGCCAGGTCCGCGAACCGCGGATCTTCGTGCACGCGCAGGATATCCTGGGCATTGCCCTGGGCGTAATCCCGCAGATACCGTCCGCTGCTGATGATGACATCTGCCTGCACGGCCAATTCCTGGAAGAGCCGCCAGTCGCGTGGGTTCGCTATCTGCTCCGGCACCACAAGCCCGGATCCTGTCGGTCCGGGGATGGCAATGCGGCCGTCAAGACTGGTCACAAAGTTGCTGTAAACGAATGGAGTCGTGTTCTCTTCGGCATATTGGCGTACATCGTGCGCCAGATATAGCCCCTCCAGCGAGTGTTCCCGTCCGCAGCCGGGAAAGAGTTCCAAAACAGGTTTCATGACGCCATCCTCCGATCCCAAGAGATCAAGCCAACGAACAACAGCATTATAGCAGCCACCGGCAGCTCACACAAGGCACTGAGCTTCCGCAATAGGGCCGCGCCCCTGCGATCTTAGCTCACAGTACGCCCGCTGGCGTGCGACTCTGCCAACTTTCCCCTTGACAAGCCATGGAACCGGTGTTATAATTTCAGCTACATTCGACATCGATTAACGCGTTGATCGGGACGAGTAGACGAACGGTGAAGCGCCAGCAATTGGAGGCCACCGGCTGAGAGCCTCCATCGTCAAGCCCCGTCGAAAACCACCCGAGAGCGACTGGCGGAACGGCCCCGTGCCCAATATGCCAGCCCGGTTGGCCTCGTTAACGGCTTCCTGAGATGGTACGGCCGTACCAAAGTTGGGTGGAACCGCGATGACCCCTCGCCCCAACAGCGAGGGGATTTTTGACTCCAGGAGCTTCTGTCATGCCGCAGAAGAATGATCGCATGAATGCTAAGATTCGTAACGCGCAGCTTTTCAAGGTACCCTACATGTTGGTGGTCGGCGACCGGGAAATGCAAGCCGGGACCCTATCTCTTTGCAAACGGGACGGCAGCCGTCAAAACAACATGGCGGTGGCCGAGTTCATCGAACTGGTGACAGAGCGCATCACCACTCGCTCAGGCAAGCTATGAGTGCAATGCACCCCGGCGGTGTGTTGCACTTGGAAAACTGGTGGTATCCGTCGGATTCTATGTCAATCGGAGCAAGGTATCATGGCTAAAAAACCAAACGATCTGCAACAGGACGAGCTTTACAGGCTCAGGCACAGCGCGGCCCACGTCATGGCCGAGGCCGTGCTGGACCGCTATCCCGAGGCCAAGGTCGCCATCGGCCCGCCCATCGAGAATGGCTTCTACTACGACTTCGATCTGGGGCAGGATGCCGATGGTTCGACCCGCACCTTCACGCCCGACGATCTCCAGTGGATCGAAAAACGCATGCGCCAGATCATCGGCGGCCGACACGAATTCGCCTACCGCGAGGTGACCGCAGACGAGGCCAGGGATCTGTTTGCGGACCAGCCCTACAAGATCGAACTGATCGAGGGGCTGGAAGCGGGAGGACTCGACGAGTACGGCGAGCCGCTCGACGAGGCCCCGGTCATCAGCACCTACAAACAAGACACCTTCGAGGATCTTTGCCGCGGACCCCATCTGGAACACAGCGGTCAGATCCCGGCTGATGGATTCAAGCTGATGAACGTGGCAGGTGCGTACTGGCGGGGTGACGAGAATCGGCCCATGCTCCAGCGCATCTACGGCACCGCCTGGAAGAACAAGAAGCAACTGAAAGCTTACCTGAACCGTCTGGAGGAGGCCAAAAAGCGCGACCATCGCCGCGTTGGCAAACAACTCGACCTGTTTAGCACCGACTCCGACGACGTTGGCGGCGGTCTGATCCTCTGGCATCCCAATGGCGCGCTGATGCGCCACATCGCTGAGGACTTCGTCAAAAAGGAACACCTGGACAACGGCTACGTCTTTGTCAACACGCCGCATATTGGCAAGGCCAAGCTTTGGGAGACCAGCGGACACCTGGACTTTTACGCCGAGAACATGTACGCGCCCATTGAGATCGAGGGCCAGGCCTATTACCTGAAACCGATGAACTGCCCCTTCCACGTCAACATCTTCGACAGCGGCGTGCGCAGCTATCGCGACTTGCCTGTCCGCATGGCCGAATGGGGTACGGTATACCGCTTTGAGCGCAGCGGCGTACTGCATGGCCTGGCCCGTGTGCGAGGCTTCACCCAGGACGATGCCCATATCTTCTGCCGCCCCGACCAGATGCCCGAAGAGATCGATCGGGTACTCAACTTCTGCCTGCACATTCTGCGCAGCTTTGGCTTCACCGAGTTCAATGCCTATCTGAGCACCAGGCCGGAAAAGGCCGTGGGGGCGGTAGAGACCTGGGACCTAGCCGAGGCCGCCCTGGAGGCCGCCCTTCAACGGGCCAATATCGATTACCAGATCGATCCCGGCGAGGGTGTATTCTACGGGCCCAAGATTGACCTGAAAATGCTGGATGCGCTGGGCCGGGAATGGCAACTCAGCACCATTCAGTTTGATTTCAACCTGCCGGAGCGCTTCGACCTTCACTTCATCGGCGAGGACGGCGAACGGCACCGCCCCTATATGATCCATCGGGCCCTGCTGGGCAGCATGGAGCGCTTTTTCGCCGTGTTGATCGAGCACTACGGCGGCGCTTTCCCTGTTTGGCTGCAGCCTGTCCAGGTCGCAGTAATCCCCATCACCGATCGCAACAACGAATTCAGCCACGAAGTTGCCGAAACCCTGCGCGAGGCCAGACTGCGGGTTCAGGTCTTTGACAGCAACGACCGCATGAACGCCAAGGTGCGCGATGCCCAGCTTCAGAAGATCCCCTACATGCTGGTCATCGGCGACAGGGAGCAGGAAGCGGGTCAGGTCAATCTTCGGTTGAGGACCGGCGAGCGCAGGGGCAGCCTTTCGGTTGCTGAGTTCCTGGGATTAGCCAGTGCTGCAGTTGAGACGAAGGCACTCATCTAGCCCTCTGCAGAATCACTGCAGGAGGCTACCCCGTTTCGGTTGGATGGTCTCTCTGACCTGGACAAGCCAGAGGAACGCTGATTTTCGCAGTCCTACGTCGAAGATTCCCGCTGATCTTTTCTGATATCTGATCAGCGGTTATGATTTTTCTCTGATTTCTCCGCAGATTTTCGCAGGCCTCCGGCGCAGATTCTCTCTGATCTTGTTTGGATTGATCTGCGTCCACCCTTCGGCTACGCTCACCGTCACGCTACGGCAGCACGTCAGCACGTCAGCACGTCAGCAGACGATGCGTGAGCTAGACGATGCGTGAGCTAGACGATGCGTGAGCTAGACGATGCGTGAGCTAGACGATGCGTGAGCTAGACGATGCGGCCTAGCACGCCAGCACGCCACGCCAGCAGGCGTACCGTGAGGTAGCAGGCGGTGCGTGAGCTAGGCGTACCGTGACGCTAGCAAGCGGTGCGAGACGTCAGCAGACGGTGCGTGAGCTAGCTAGGTAAGGCCACCGAGAGGTGTGAGCTAGGTAGCAAGCGCTCCGTGAGGAGGTGCCCTTGGGGAACCACCCCGGAGCGTCAGCGGAGTGGGCAGGACAGTGCCCCTCGACAGGCTCGGGACATTGCTGCGGTACATCCTTGTTAGGTTCGCGGATGATTTCCTTGCCCAGTGTGCAAGAATCTGACTCGAGAGGTATTGATCATGTGAAAATGGATCCATCCTCGCCGAACCACCGGGACCTGGCCCTTGTGATATAATACACCGAGATCCGAAACATTCGCTACGCTGGGAACTCTAACATGGCTGAGACATTTGATTTTGAACAGAATTGGCAGAAAAAACTGTCCGCTTCCCTCGACAGGGAGGCCGGCCGGGCAATCCGTGTCCGCGTCATGCAGGGCTGCCAGGAACTCACCAGGGATTCAAACCGCGAAGAGGTTATCGACTGGTCTCGCCAGGCTATGGAGAAACTCGACGCCCTGCTGGATCCTGGAGTTGCCCAGACCATCATGGCCAGCTGTGCCTGTCGCTATCCCACCGCAGATCTACAGGCTGAGCGGGAAGTCTACGCCAGGACAGGGGAGATCGACAGGGTGCATCAGATGCTTCAGGACAAGTTCGAGCTGTTCCTTCGAAACACATTGCAGTTGGATGAGAGCCTGATCCAGACGGTGGTCGAACGCGGGTGGGGATTGGCAGGTAATAAAGACGGCGACACGATTGTCGCTACCAAGATCCCCAAGAGTGGATTTCTGGAAGACTACTTCAACGAGCCGGACCCCGAAAAACGGCGACAGCTCTATTGCCATTGCCCCCGCGTCAGAGATGGGGTTGCTATGGGCGAGATGTTGCCTGTCACCTACTGTTACTGCGGCGCAGGTTTCTATCAGGGCATCTGGGAGGACATTCTCCAGCAACCGGTGAAGGTCGATATCTTGAGCAGCGTATTGCAGGGGGACGACCTATGCACGATCGCCATTCACCTGCCGCCAGCGAACACCTCCGGTTAGTGGATTATGTTATTCATTATGTCAATATGTCACGGTTCAGGTTTTGACATTCCGACATTCTGCTATTCTGCTATTCCGACATTCTGACATCTCAGGAGTATCCATGGGAATCGGTCTCGGTTTTTCCGCCTCATATCCCCGGGCATTGCAGATCCAAACGGTTACCGGTTGCAACGCAACCTGTGTCATGTGCCCAACAGGCGTTTCCGAGGATCGCAAAATCCGGCACTTGATGCCGCTTGAGCTTTGGCAAAAGATCATCGATGAGTGCTCCTCCTGGGACAGGCCGCTGGATACGCTGCTTGTTTCCCTCTTCAACGAACCACTGCTCGACCGCCGGTTGCTGGACCTGGTCGATTCGGCCAAAGGACGATTGCCCCTCACGCGCCTTTACATGGTCACCAATGGGTCGTTGCTGACCGATGCACGCGTCGAGCGGATTCTGGCATCCAGGCTCGACATCATCCAGATCAGCGTCAACGCACGGACAGCCAACAGCTTTGATCTTCTGGAGAGCAGTCTTGATTTCGACCGCATTGTGGCTGGTACTCAGAAACTGCTTGAGGGCAATCGCGGGCGACGATTAAGCATCGTTGTAAGCATGGTAGAGATGCAGTACAATACGCAGGAGGTTCAGCAGTTCACAGAGTATTGGCAGGATCTCGGCGCCATCGTTCACGTCAGCCCCGCCTGGAATCGGGCAGGCAACTTGCCAGCGCAGAACGACTACCAACTGGAGCGTTTGCAACGCCAGGAACGAATCTGTCCCAAGCCCTTTTTCACGATGTGCATCACCGCCGGCGGAGATGTTGTGCTCTGTTGCGCAGACTATGGACATGAGGTAATCCTGGGTAATACTAGCGATCGCCCCCTCGCAGATATCTGGATGGGCCCGCAGCACACAGAAGTCATCGTCAGGATGATGAAGGATGAGAACGCCTTGTGCAACCGCTGTGATAAGCTCTATGCCTTCCAGACCCACAACCAGCCTATCCCCCTTGTGGAATAGCATTCCACACTCCCGAGGAGACTGAGGAAACACCCGCAATGAAACTTTTTGTACCAGGACGCATCTGCATGTTCGGCGAGCATTCTGATTGGGCTGGTGGCTACCGGCGCATCAACGCCGATATCGAACAAGGCTTCACCCTCATTGCAGGCACCGACCAGGGAATCTACGCTGAGGCAGAGTCCCATCCAACCTCCCTGGTCTTGTCAGCTACCCAGCCCGATGGCCAGCGAGTCGGGCCGTACGAAATTCCCATGGAGTCCCAGGCCTTGCTGGAAGAGGCCCAGGCAGGCGGCTTCTGGAGCTACATTGCTGGCGTTGCCTACCAGATGTTAACCCATTACCACGTACGCGGCCTCGCGATCGACAACTACAAGACCGATCTTCCGATGAAAAAGGGGCTCTCCTCCAGCGCAGCGATCTGTGTGATGGCTGCCCGCGCCTTCAACCGGGTGTACGATCTGAAGCTGACAGTGCGGGGGGAGATGGAGATGGCCTATCTGGGTGAGATCACCACGCCATCCCGTTGCGGACGAATGGATCAGGGCTGTGCCTTCGGCAATCGTCCCGTTCTGATGGTATTTGATGGAGACCGGTTGGAAACCAAGGAACTCCTGGTAGACGACGATCTGCATTTCGTCATCGTCGACCTCGACGCAGCCAAGGACACCATGGAAATCCTCAATCGCCTGAACCGCTGTTATCCCTTTGCTGAAAACGATGTCGAAAAAGGGGTCCAGGAGTTGCTTGGTCCCATCAACAAACGGATAGTCCAACAGGCCATGGACCGACTGGTCAATTCAGATGCCCAACACCTGGGAGAGCTGATGGTCGAGAGCCAGGCATTCTTCGACCGTTATGCCACCCCCGCCTGCCCGGAAGAACTGACTGCCCCGGTATTGCACAAGGTTCTGGCATATGAGCCCCTCAAGCCCCACATCTGGGGTGGCAAAGGAGTTGGGTCGCAGGGGGATGGCACCGCTCAATTCATGGCGCGAAGCAAGGCCGATCAGCAGGCAGTCATCGAGATTCTCAAGAGCGACCTGGCCATGGAAGCCCTGCCTCTGACACTCAAACCAGGGCAACAGGTGCGCAAGGCGCTGATCCCGGCAGCCGGCTTCGGTACTCGCCTCTTTCCAGCTACGAAGGCAGCCAAAAAGGAACTGTTCCCGATCATCGACGAGGATGGTATCGCCAAACCGGCTATCCTGCTGATCGTCGAAGAAGCGTTGGAGGCAGGCATTGAAGAGGTCATCATTATCGTCCAGGAGGACGACCTGCCGGAATTCGAAGACTTTTTCAACCAACAGGTGTCCATCGAGAACTTCAACAAGTTGCCGAGTCACTTTCAGGATTATGCTCGCCGGATTCTCGATATCGGTCGCAGGGTAACCTTCGCCGTTCAGACTACCCAACAGGGTTTTGGCCACGCCGTCTATTGTGCCCGCGAGGCCATCGGCGATGAACCCTTCCTCCTGATGCTCGGTGACCACATTTACCGTTCCCAGGGTAAAGCCTCTTGCGCCCGCCAGTTGATGGATGCCTACCAGCAACATGGTACGAGCATTCTGGGGCTTCGCCGTACACCTGAAAAGGATATTGCCAGCTTTGGCACCGTGGCAGGTGTCTGGCTGGAAGATAACCGCCTGCTCAGCGTCACCGAATTTGCCGAAAAACCCAACCTGGACTACGCGCGCCAGTATCTGAGAGTCCCGGGCTTGCCCGACGATGAGTACCTGACGGTTTTTGGCCAATATATCATCAAGCCCAAGATATTTGATTATCTGGAGGAGCACGTAGCCCACAACGTCCGTGAGCGGGGAGAGTTTCAGCTGACGTCGACGCTGGACAGGCTGCGCCAGGAAGATGGTTTCCTTGGCTTGATCATGGATGGGCGACGTTTTGACATAGGATTGCCATACCATTATCTGGAAACCCTGGCGACCTATGCTGCGCCGTCACCAACGGGGAGGGGTGCTGTTTGAACCACCTGTGTTTGGCGAGGGTTCAACGCCCAACTCCTTCTGCAGGATCGAGGCGCAGGCATGGTAGACCCGCACCGCTGCCGGGCGATTGCCCTGCACGGCGTACACCTTCATGAGTCGACGATAGGCCGCTTCGTGCAGCGGATCGTGGTCCAGCAGTTGTTTAGCCCGGCCCAGCGCACTGTCGATCTGGCGCAGATCCAGTAGGGCATCGATCAGATCGTCCAGGATTTCTATATAGCGGAAACGCAACTGCTCCTTAGTAATTCTCTTGGTGGAATTGCCTGGATTCCGAACTTTTCGGAACCTTCAAAATCTTTCAGACTTCTCCAATAGTCTGCCTGCGATTGTTCTCCAAAAAAGCGGGCAGCCATGGGGCTGCCCGCTTCTTAATCTGATAGTGGGTCGTCGGGCGGTACTTTACCCGTTCGTGTCGTCGAGCCGCTGCTGCCATTTGGCAGTCAGCTTGTCATATAGACCCTCGCTGATTTCACCATTGGCCAGGCGCAAGTCCAGGCTATCCAGCAGGGCCTGAACTTCCTCCACTGTCTGCGGACTGGCAGGCGCAGCTGCGGGGGCCGCCTGCTGTGGCTGTGATGAAGCCCTCATGGCCTCGGCGATAGCCCCTGCCATGCCGGCACCCACGCCGACGCCGGCACCCAGGCCAAGGCCGGCGCTGGCAGCACCGCCACCTTCGCCACCGCCCTCGGCCATTCCCAACGCCTCGATAGCCAAACCGGTCTGATACTCGATGAAACTCTGAGCGCCAACCGCACCCATGGCAGCGCGCTTATCGATGGCCTCCTGGGTCTCCTTGGTGGGACTGATGGACTGGATGAAGAACTGCTTCATCTGGATGCCCAGCAGATTGAAATCATCTTCAACCTTCACCCGCACAGCGGCCGAGATCTCATCGAACAGCGCGGGCAGATCGAACAGGCCCTTTCCCAGCTCACCCAGGACATCTGTCAGGGCCGCTATGATGATGCTGCGAAGGAAATTCTGAATCTGGTTTGTCTGATATATCCCCTGGGTGCCCACAATCTTGTTGACAAAGAGTTGAGGATCTTTGATCGCGATGGAGTAGGTGCCGAATGCCCGCAGCCGCGCGAGACCAAGATCAGGGTCCCGTAGCGCTATCGGTTCCGGAGTACCCCATTTTAGATCAAGAAAGTCGCGCCGGTTGACAAAATAGACTTCGGCTGTGAAAATCGTAGCACCGCTGGTGGCCAGCCCAAGCAGCGAGGACACGAGCGGTAGATTTGCGGTAGTGATCGTGTGTCTGCCTGGATCAAACATGTCCAGTGCCTTGCCATCACGATAGAAGACGGCCGTCTGGCTCTCACGCACGATTACCTGCGAGCCCATGCGAAAGTCCCCCGAACCATACTCGGGAATGCGCACGACCATCTCGTTCGGCCCCTGATCGGGGGCTTCGATTACGTCAATTATCCTTGGCATTGGGTTTTCTCCTTATACCTCTACACCTACACCTCTGGCATCGGGGTTTCGGCCCGACGATCTCTTTTCCCGGCGGATATCGTAGTCGCGGTTGGGGTGGGTCATTCGCTATCGATAGACTGCAAGATCACCTCGTCGCGACGGTTGTAGGCAATGTTCATGTTATCGAGCACAGAACTGAGCGCCCAACTGGCTTCCTTCCACTCCGGGTCGGGTCGGCCCGACAGGGTTGTCAGATTGTCGATGATCTTGGCAACGCGATCCACATCCTGGAAGAGATTGTCATCAAATTCGGCCAGGGCATCGAGTTGGGCCTCCTTGACTCTCACCGAGTCGAAGAGGGGAGCGTAGCCATAGCTGGCGGTTCGGATGCGGTCTGTCAGAAGCTGAAGCTTTTTCCCCGCCCGATCCAGATCGCCAAGCACCAGGAGCTGGCCGCTATTGGTCAGCTCAACCATGATACCATCAAGGCGACCCTTCTGTTCATCCAGCCGCCTGGCCAGGAGCTTGCGCACCTCATAGTCGCTCTCGCGGCGCAATTCCTTCTCCTTGTAGCCCTTGATACCGGGAACACCGCTTACCACATCCTCCACCAGATCCATCTGGCTCTTGGCTTTGTCTACCAGTTCGTCCATCTCCTAGTTTTCTCCTTTCAGTTCAAACTTCTCAAGTTGCCAGGAAGAGTTCACTTCCACAGTATGGGCAGACGATGACCCCTTTGCCGGCATATGCCTGTTCGCCGCCACAGTTGGGACACTTCTGCGTTTCCCGCATGTCCCCCGCCTGCTTGGAATAAAGAACACCTTCCTCCCAGTTGATATAACCGCTGAACAAGCCCTTGCCCACCAGATCGTGGATCATGGCCTTGACCTCAGAGCGACTGCTTTTCAGCTCGAACACCAGGTCGGCGATAGTCACCTCTCCTCGCGCAAGCACAATGTTGAGCAGCTCTCGTTCCTTTTCAACTTCGGCCAGCTCAGTTTGCTCCTGAGTGCCCTTCATGAAAAGATAGATGCCAACGCCGATCAGGGGCGCTGCGATACACAGGATTGCAATCGCCATCCCCAGGACAGCGCCGCTCACCGTGTTCTCTTCGCCACCGACCTGAGCAATCATAAGAACGCCCGCAATCAGGATCACCGCCAGACCGATGACCATCAGAACAATGCCGACAATGCGGCCTGATCCGCCCATACACACCTCCTGACTATTGCAGGCAAACGATCCTGCCATCAAGTTAATTAACCGATATTGCGCAGAAGGCCGATCTTCTGCCGTTATCCAGACCGCCGAAGCAGTTATCCTTGACCAGTAATCAGTAATCCGATATCGGAAGAGCGCCCAATCGCAACTGATAACCGAATACCGAATACCGATCACCTAACCGAAGGAGCTTCCGCCACCACCACCGCCGCTGAAGCCGCCACCGCCGCTGAAGCCGCCGCCGCCGAAGCCGCCGCCGCCACTCCAGCCACCACCACTGCTGCTCCAGCTACCCCGTCCCGACGATTTGGGCGCCGGACGGCTGGTAAGGGTGCTTGAAGCTGTGGAAAGCATGGAGCCGAGCCCGGCACTCAAGCCGGACAGCGAGCTGCCCATCCCGCGAGAGAGGTCTCCCATGCTGGGAGGACTCATGGCGCCGCCAGTGGGCACCGGAGCACCGCTGCCAGGGGGCTTTCCGCCACCGGACGAGGTAGTAGTGGGCATCCACCAGTCATAATCGCGTGGCCTCGGGCCCACATAGGGTCCCGGATAGTACCAGGGAGGAGGCGCTGTCTCAACTTTGGCGAACTTGCGCATCCAGCTATCCTCGAGATCGAAAACAATGGCATAGGGCAGGTAGCGATCGAAGATCTCTTTGGCTTCCGCAAGATCAGTGTACTTCTCGATATCCTCCATGTAACGTCTGAAGGCCAGCCATTTGGCAGCCTCTTCAGAACCCTCTTCGGTTTTCCGCGGCATATAACGGGCAAGAATGATCAGGCCAATGGCCGGAATACCCAGGGCCAGAGGCAGACAAAAGGTGAACCCTGTAAATTGACTCAAGAGAGTCATCGAGACGCATCCGGCAATCCCTGCCAGAACCAGCGCGGCTATTCCCAGGCCTGCATAGCTACTGCGGACCTTTTCCGGACTTGAGGCGAAGTGCCCTTCTTCGACGGTAGCTTCGTAGAGGTCCTTTTGAAGTCCCGGCATGCTCGTGTAGAACTTGTTTTTGAGATCGGATAGCTTCTTTTCCGTCTCCTTGCCGAAGAGTTTGCTGACGAGCCTGAACTCGTATTCACGCATGGGCAACGAGCGGTCTTCCAGGTGGTAGATGAAATCTCTTTTCTCGCCTATTCCCAGGGTGCCCGGTTCCTTGACCTCTTCGATTGCCAGCACCCCCCGCCGTGCCAGGTCGACCAGGGTTGCGATTATGTCTTTCGTTTCGGCCTGCTCGTCGACCAGGGTACCAACCATGCCGGCCGGCAGGTCGCCGGGAGGTTCGGGGATCCACTCCGCCGGCAGTTTGACAGGTGCATCGCGGCCAGCCGTGTACCAGAGCAGATATAACCCCAGCAGGCCGCCGATCAAAATCATGGCACTTAGTGCGAGAACACCGATCCCCACGATATCCGCAATCTTCTCCTGCTGGTCCAGGTACGCTTCCTGCCGGTCTATGGCTTCCTGCCATGGCGGCGGCGCCCCCTCGACAACCCCATGAGGCCACTGCAACCGGACCGCGAAGTCAGGACCACCTCTCATACTGGAGGTTGTCTCAAAATAAACGCTGCGCCCATCATCGGAGACCTCGGCAATACCTGGAGGACCGGTGGCATCCCAATTGTCCAACGTCGCGCCTGGCGGCAGGTGGACGGTCACCGATGCGTTCTCAATTGGGATTGTAGCGTTTGATGGCACCCCCTTCCAGACCAGTTGGTCGCCGCCCTCGTAGTAGAGCAGTCCGCCGTCGACGGTGTATTCGACCACCATTACCTTGCCAACATCGTTTGGGGGGAAGTTATAACGGATATTGATCTCGTCGCTGTTCTGCTCAACGCTGTAGGTATAGGGATCGCCACTGTTCGACTCGCTATAAACCGGGCCGTCAAGCTCACTTACAGACACGTCGGTGATGCTGGTCACATAGTCGGTGGGAATAGTACGTACACCGAACTGGAAGGTGCCTTCGGTGAACCTCAGATCCTGTGTCTCGACAACCCGAAACGTACCATCGGGCGAAATGGTGATATCGACGTCGTAGGCATCCCAATAAAGGCGCTTGTCCTGGGCCCCGGTTGGCGCCACGAATACGCCCAGAAACAACAAAATGGCTATGAATAGGCTTATCACGCGAACGATGCGCATTGTTGGTCCTCCTGCGTAGGGGACGGAGTGGAGGCGGATGAAGGAGTTCCGGCCACCCCATCTTATCACATTTCAGCGAAAAGGAAAACCGCTTCTTTCTCTTGCTCTGATTCTAGCATACGTTGCACGGCGCTATCCGACGATTGTCCGACATTCCTCCGACAACAAGGGGGTCACCATTGCCGATTTGCTCTATTTTGGTCTTTCCGCGTCAACTGTGGCATAATCTGACAATTACAGAGAAGGCATTTTCGAGGAGGCTGTGACCTTGCGAATTGAAATAGAATACTGCGCAGTCTGACACTATACCTCAAAAGTCGCCAGGATGGCGGAAGAACTGTTGAGGGACTTCGAATTCCAGATCACCGAGCTTGCCATCGTTCCCAGTGATGGAGGGAAGTTCGAGGTCATGCTGGACGACAAGCTGATTTACTCGAAAAAACGTACAGGCCGCCACGCCGAATATGCTGAAGTGGCAGCGGAAGTGCGAAAAAACCTTGTATCGAGGTAACCATTTGAGCAGTCAACCGCCGAACTTGTGCTGCAGCGTAGGAATTACGGCATACAACGAACAGGATAATATTGGCCCCCTTCTGGAGGCCATGATTGATCAGCATTTGCATCAGGTGACGATTTCGGAGATCATCATCGTTGCAAGTGGTTGCACCGATAACACGGTCCCGATCATCAAGTCCTACCAGAAAAAAGATCCGCGTATCAGGCTGATCGAACAACCTGAACGGCGGGGAAAGACTTCGGCGATCAACCTTTTCCTGGAAGCCGCCAGCCAGGACATTCTGGTGCTGGAAAGCGGCGATACCCTTCCGCAGGAATATGCTGTCGAAAACCTGGTACGCGTCTTCGAGGATCCGACCGTGGGAATGACCGGCGCACATAAGATTCCCGTCAACACACCCGATCACCTGGTGGGACTGTTCACGCACCTGAGACTGCGAATGGAGCACGAACTGTGCATGGATATTCCCCGCCTCGGAGAGATGATCGCTTTCCGTCGCGTCCTGGACCACATTCCTCCCGACGTTGCGATGGACGAAGCCTTTGTGGAAGCGATCGTCGTCAAGAATGGATTGCGTGTCATTTATTCGCCCGATGCAGTGGTCTACAACACAGGCCCCGACACGATCAGCGATTTTGTCCGTCAACGCCGGCGAAACCATGCCGGGCATCTCTTTCTCCAGGACAAGTATGGACACCAGGTGTCCAGCCTGCAGAATAAACGGGTCGCCAGGATTGCTTTCCGGGAAGTCTGGGGAGCTGTTCAGCTCGTTTATAGCATCGGATTGTTGGGGATCCTGGAGGGGTTTAGCCGCTTTCTTGGCTGGTACGACTTCGCGATTAAACGCGAACGTCACGTGGTCTGGGATATGGCCTATTCACAAAAACAGAACGTTCAGGAGTTGCGTAAGGACGCTGACGGGAATGGCAATGGCAATGGGGAAGAACGTCCCATAGTGCTTACGACAACACAACAGCAGCAACAGACAAACGGTTGATTGGAGCTGAAGCGCTTTGAGAGACCGAGTCTTCACCATCGCTAAGATCGCGATCACCTTCGGGTTGATCGCGTATGTTTTCTCAAAGGTTGATCTACAGGCCGTTGCGACCAGCCTGCTGCACGCCAACCCCTGGCTGGTTTTGCTGGCGCTGCTCTTTTATCTGATCGCAATCGCAATCAACGGCGTCAAGTGGTATGTACTGCTCCGGGCCCAGGAAGTGATGGTCCCATTCAGAGCGGTCCTTCAATATATGTGGGTAGGGGTCTTCTTCAACAACGTCTTTCCCGCCAATATCGGTGGTGACGTAATGCGAGGCTATGGCATGGCCCGCTACACCGATCGCACTGCCGAAGCTGCCGTGTCGGTGGTGGTTGATCGAATTATCGGCTTGATTGCCTATATGAGTACCGCTGCCGTTATGGCGGTGATAATCGTCACTGTGATGGGCTATTCCAATCTCCGCTGGCTGTTTTACCTGGCAATCGTCGCCCTGATAGCAATCGCTGCCGCTCTGGCAGTCTTGCTGAGTCGTCGCCTTCGAACACAGGTTGGTCGTCTCTTCCAGTTCCCTTTGCTGGCACCTTTTGCCCCGCTCTACCAGGGTGTCTCGGACGCGTTCGACGCCTACCGCACCCACTCCGGATCGCTGGTGCTGGCCTTCGGTATCGCCCTGACTGGCCTGATGTCGGCCAATATCGTCAACTGGCTGCTCTTCCAGGCGACCGGCGGCGGGGTACCCTTCCTCTACGTGCTATTGTTCAATCCCCTGATTGCCCTGGTGCTTCTGGTGCCGATCAGCGTGGGCGGTCACGGCGTCATCCAGGGAGCTTACCCCTTCTTCTATGGGCTGGTAGGTGTCCCCGAAATACAGGCCGTGGCGGTCAGCGTGCTCATGTCCTTTATCATCATCATGGGCAGCCTGCCCGGGGGCGTGCTTTGGTGGCGCAATCGTGGCGCCAGCAGCGACAGTTCCGACAGTCCCACGGTCACAGCCAGCCAGCCGTCAGGTTGATTTCCCCATTGGCAATTGACAATTAATCCGCGGTCCAGTCCGGGTAACGATCCGACTCCCCGTCGTTGGTTAACCGGTAAACCTCGGAGCCGTCGGCGCTCAACAGATAGATATCCCAGTTGACCATTACATCGCTATCCCGATCAGAACTCATCACAATCATGTCGCCATCCATGGCCCAGTTTGCCGCTTCGTCGTTGACGGCGGGGAAAGTGAGCAGGCGAACGCTCTCCTCCATGGGACCAGCGACGGCCACGCTGGGTGCATCCATCACATAGAGATTCTTGTTGCCATCCCGGTTACTCTCAAAGAGAATTGTCTCTCCATCAGGAGACCAACGGGGACGTTTGTCATCGGCAGGATTGTCGGTCAGGCGGACCTGATTGCTACCATCCGCGTTCATGACGTAGAGCTCCGGATTGCCATCGCGCTCCGAAAAAAAGAGGATTCGTTCGCCGTCGGGTGACCAATCTGGCCGCAGATTGTTGCCGGGATGATTGCTGATATTTTCGAGCTCGCTGCCATCCTTGCGGACCTTGTACACTTCGAAACGGGGAGAGCCTTCCACCAGCATATTGCTGTAAAAGAGCAGCCATTCTCCGTTCGGTGACCAGCGGGCACCCAGCTGGTCGGATGGCATCAAGCTCATCAGACGACGCTGGTTGCTGCCGTCGGCGTCCATCACATAGAGCTGGACGTTGTCCGCATCATCGCGGCCCGACGAAAACAGGATAGTCTGGCCGTCGGGCGACCAATCAGGTTCCAAATCTCGTCCCGGGGAATCGGTCAGCTGCTGCAGATCGCTGCCATCGGCGTTCATCGCCCAGATCTCCAGCCGCCCGGTGCGGTCCGAATGAAAGACGATCCGCCCCGGAAAGTCAGGCAGTGGCTCAGGCGTTGCTTTTTCCTGCCCGACCTCTTCGCTCGGCTCGACGACGGCCTCGGGTGAGGCCGCCGGCAGAGGCGTAGGTGTCGCAGCCACCTCGGCCACAGCCGGTGTCGGGGTTTCGGTTACGACAGGTTGGGCTGCGGCCATGCCGTACAACAGCAGGGTAAGCCCCCAACAGATCAAACCCAACACGGCCAAGAGGATACGACGGTTTTTATCCCGCCCGAACGTTGCCCCGCCAATGGCCATCAGGCCGAGCACGAACAGCACGGCGGCAGTGGTATACAGAGTGAATGCTTGCACAACAGTCTCCTTGCCAACCAGAAAATCGGTTCCCCGGTTTGCTCAGGCCGATTATACTCCCCGCCCAGGCTCCTGTCAATGGTTGCAGAGGGCATCTACCAATAGGGTCGCGATTTCACGAATGGCCCCCGCGTCCCCGTGTCCCCGTGTCCCCATGTCCCCGCGTCCCCGTGTCGCCGCGTCCCCGTGTCCCCGCGTCCCCGCGTCCCCGCGTCCCCGCGTCCCCGTGTCGCCGCGTCCCCGCGTCCCCGCGTCCCCGCGTCCCCGCTCCCGGCCAGCCAATGCCAACCGGGAGCAGCCACACCATGCTTGATTTGCCGGGCAATGTATCAATCCAATGCCCGGGGCCAAAGTTTGTCTACCTGCGCCGGCGCCAGGCGGCAAGGGCGCCGGCCAGTAGTACAAGACCTGCCGCCGTCGCAGGCACCGCGGCCGCAGGCACCGCGGCCGGACTGGCATCGAGCCCGCTCAATGCCACCGCCGTCGGCGCCATCAGATCCACGCTCACCGGCCCGTGCAAACCTGTAGCCCCGGTAACATCCACATCCTCCAGCCAGTAGTAGTAGCTATTGCCGGCGCTTACCCCGGCGTCCTGCCACCGGTAGAAGGCGCCCTGTCCACCCGGAGCGGCCGAAGGCACGAACGCCAACAGCTCAGACGGTGCGCCGGCCGCGTCGCTGCGGTAAAGGTTGAAACCGACGTTGTCCACCTCGCTCACCGTTTCCCAGCTCACCGACACTACATTGCCCTCAGCCACAGCTTCGAACTGAGCCATCGCTACCGCCAGCGGCGCATCTGAGAACGGAAAGTCCAGGGTGTAGTCAAGCCCACCCGCAGCAAGTTCGACAGCGTCCTGACGGGTGGGGCCTGTCGAGTAGACTCTCGTTAAGGAGGCCGGCGGCGTGCCATCATCGATTGAGCAGGTCGGGAACCCACTACCGTTGTAGGCACTGATGAATCCTTCGATGTCAGGATCGTCAGCGTAGACAAGTGTTGTGTAATGCTTATCAGCCGAATTGGGATCCAGGCTCTTGAAGTAGTAGTTGCCAAAGCTGTCCGTATTGGTCGCTTCCATGAAGGACCCACCTTCATCGTACAGCCACACGGAGACACAGCGGATTCCCACCTCGTCCGGATCACCGTCGTCTTGTGCACCGTTGGAATTGATGTCATACCAGACCCAGTCCCCCACCTCCACGACACCCTCGTCATCGTCGTAGCCGAAATCAGCCTCCCGATGATGCTCGCCTGCAGCCAACGAATAGGGGTATGGCTCGTTGGCAGTCGTCAGCACAAACGGCCCGCCGAAGTAGGGATACAGATCCTGCTCGTTGACATCCACAATGTAGTCGCCTGCTTCCAGGTAACTGAAGAGGTAGTATCCGTTGACATCGGTGACATCGGTTTTGATCACCTGGTAGTTGTTGCTGCCCAGATCCATAAGGAGACGGACCTCGACGCCGGGAATGGGATCCTCGGTACCGATATCCTCCTCCATGTCGCGATTGTCGTCGTGCCAGACATAGTCACCGATGGAACCCAGCTCACAACCCATCACCAAATTGATGGACCGGCCCTCCACTGCGGAGGTCTGATTGGGCGACCCATCGTCTACCTGGGTATGGACATTGAGAGTGTTGTAGTTGCCAGGTGCCAGAACGAATGATGCTTCCCAGCCATCTGCGGTCGCATCAGGTGGTTCATACGGGGGGTTAGTGGGTGTAGGATCAAAATAACCGATATAGGCGAAATCGGGCGGGGTGCCATCGTTGCCGTCCAGGTTGCTCACCAGCTGGTTGCCATCCACCTTCACGTAGTGTTCGCCGCCAGTGTGATAGGCCTCGATAGCGATACCAGGCTCGGGCAGTACCAGCACGTAGCCCGTCTCCGTGGCACAATCGTAGCGCACATAGAGCTTTGAGAGTACTGGCTTGTCGGGATTGCCGGCTTTATGCATGTCTGCGAAAAAATCATCATCAAGGTCCCACTCCCCAGGGTCACCGTCTACAACAGCAATCCAGTAGGTTGGCTCCGGCGGAGTGGCCGCCAGCGAAGGCAAGGCAGCAACGATCAAAGTCAAGGCCAACAGGGTCGCCACAACAAGGCGCGGCCCGCGCGACATTTTTGTGCCGATTCTTTTCGAACGAGACCTGTCTAACATCATGGGCTCCTTTCAGGGGACCAAAGAAAATCGACGCCCAGAACCATGAAAAAAGGTGGTAAGGGCAAAATAAACTTCTCACTTTCTGCCGGGGAAACGGGCAGAGGTCGGGATTTCGCTTTTCCTCCTCGTCAAGCCTTCAACCGGATGTGATTGGGACGTCACAAAACAAGGGAGTAGCGCAATACTTCCTTGCTATATTATACGACATTGTGGCGAAATTCTGGACGGGACCACCCATATTGTAAGGTTTTCTAAGAAAAGCCTCCATCATGCTCTGACATTCCCCACGAAAAACGTGCCTGCCGGAAGGTCATCCAGCAAGCACGTTGCAGAGAATCCTACCCGTTTCGTAACTGCTCAGGCACAAGGTGCAATGCACTTGCTTATCCGGCTCCAGGTAGTCGTTGGACCAGACTCTTATTCAAAGCGGCTTGATTTTGGGGACCAGTTGCGTCGCGCCTGAGTAGCAAAGCATTGCCCGGTTTTTCAGCCACGAACGACACGTATTACCACGAATTCAGGCCAGAAATTGCTGCAGATTCGTGCAATTCGCGCCAGATTTGGCTTCTGAAAAACCGACAACGCTCACGAGAAGAACTGGCGACTCCGCAACCAAAGTTTCAATCGGAGATGAAGGCCAGGGTCTCCATGTGAATGTCCATGAGCCGATTTTTGGCGATCTGGACCAGCTTTTCCATCATCGCAAAACCAAACGCGCAATCCTCCTCGAAAGCCTGGCGCAGCCGGGCAGCGTCGAAGACAATCACGGTTGACGGGCTCATCGCTACGGCGCCGGCTGAGGCGTCGAAAGGCGGAACGAAGCCCGACCAGCCAAACATCGTTCCCGGTCCATCGGTGCTCATCACGGCGTCCCGGGTGACTATCTCACCGGTGAGTTGGCCCGCAACCGGTTGAGAAGCACTGGCATCCGGCAACGCCATCACGATGGCAACCTCCCCTTCCTGGACAAGATAGACGGTATCCAGCTTGTCCCCCTCCTCGAAAAAGCGATAGCCTTCTTCGACAGACTGTATGGCTCCGGAATCGGCCAGAATGACGATCTGTTCATGGCTGAACCCTGCGAAAATGGGATATCGCCGGATAATTTCAGGTGAGATCATAAGGGTCTCCTTGCTTGACTTACCAGGACCACGCGGCGTTTACACCGAGTCCCGGTCAGGACTATCGATCATCCCTTGATCGATAGTCCTTCTGTTTCCATTACGGCTATCTCGGCGAGCACAGCCTGAGTCACCTCCGGAATGACTTTGTCCACCGCCGGCGTAGGTTGATCGCCGAAGTCGATCACGTTTTCGACGGCAACGCCGTAGATGACCACCTCATCTGGCAGTGAAAGCCCCATTTGCCTGCCAGCAGCAAGGGCCGTGATGAGTGTAGTATCGTGCGCCGACGCGCTATGTTGCGTCGGACTGATGGCGCGCAAGTCGTCCAGTGTGAGCCTTTGCACGGTGCCTGGCGCAACGTCGCCATGGGTCATGGCGTCGATCAGGATGACCCGATCGTAGCCGATCATCAACTCCATGAGACGAAGGCCGCCCACACAGGCCTCCACGATGGAAAGGCCGTTAGGAACCCTGCCTGCCAGGCACTCCTGCAAACGGTAGGCAACCTTCACACCGACACCATCGTCGGTGAGAATGGGATTGCCAAGGCCGACTATCAACGTTTTCATAGGCGGGTTTCAGTCCGTATACTGGCTCACCCGCTCGACTACCTCACCATCGGCCTGCCGAATAGTTATCTCCAGTGGCATCTGGCCGGGCAGCGAATGGGTCGCGCACGACATGCACGGGTCGTAGTTGCGGAACGCCATCTCCACCCGGTTCAACATGCCCTCCGTCACCACTGTGCCCCTGGTAATCAGCGACTGCGCCGCCTTCTTGACCGACATGGCGATCGGGGCGTAGTTGTTTGTGGTGCCCACGATCAGGTTCACCTTGGTTAGAATGCCCTTTTCGTCGGTCTGATAGTGATGGGTCAACGTACCGCGCGGCGCCTCAACAGAACCAATACCCTCGGTCGGCGTGCTGCTGACGTTGACACGCATATTCGGATCGGTGATCTCCGGATCCTGACTCAGTTCCAACATGCGTTCGGCGGCATACAGCAGTTCCACCAGGCGAGCCCAATGGGTTGCCAGGCGAAAATGAACGGGCTGATAACGCCCCTTCGTCTTTTTGCTTCCCAGTGTCTCATAGAAGCGCTCGAAGGCTTCCTGGGCCTGGGAAGTTGCCATGCCGTTGGATGCATTGAGGCGGGAAAGAGGTGTTGCGCAGTAGACACCACTGTCGGTGCCATCGACGAATCCCTTCCAGCCCACATCCTTGAGATAGGGGAACTTAAGATAGGTCCAGGGTTCAACCCGCTCGGCGATATGCTGAACGTAGTCCTTGGCCGGATACTTGATGAATTCCTTGCCGTCAGGACCGGTCACGCGGATCAAGCCATCGTAGAAATTGACCAGGTTCTTCTCGTCAACGGTACCCATGTAATAGGTCTCATGGGTGAACGCGTCGGAAACGATCAGATCCACGTAATCCTGGTTAGCCAAAACCAGATCGTCGAACGCCTTGAGACTGAAGAGGGCGAATTCGACGTTCTGGCGAGCGATCTCCTCGATCTCCGCACGTTCCTCCTCGTTGATAGATTTCGACCAACCACCCGGCATGCCTGCCACCGGATGTATGCCGCGGCCACCAAGCATCTTGATGACATGATGGTTTCTCATGCGACAGTTGATGACCTGCATGCCCACATCCACGCCCACTTTGTGGATCACGCCCAGGATATTGCGCTCCGCAGGCGGTGCGTCGGGCCCGAGAATGAAGTCAGGGCCACCCAGGGCATAGAAATGGGTCGTATGGTCGGTGACGTAGAAGGCCATATAGAACATCTCCCGCAGCTTTTTCACTGCGGAGCTGGGTTCCACGTCAAACAAGGCATCCAGGGCCTTGGTCGCAGCCATATGGTGCGCTTCAGGGCAAACGCCACAGATGCGGTTGGTGATGCGCGGCATCTCCTCCGCCGGGCGACCGACACAGAACTGCTCGAAACCGCGCAGCTCGGGGATCTGAAGATAGGCATTCTCGACGTCACCTGCCTCATCAAGGAAGATCTCGATCTTGCCATGGCCTTCAAGTCGTGTAATGGGGTCAATTGTGATACGCTTGGTCATGACCCACCTCCGTTGATTCGTACGCGGCGCAGCATCGATTTGGCCATGCTGAAGCGGTAGAAGGTACCGGCCGGATCGACGATGGTGTTCACTGCCTCCTGTACCCTGCGGTCCAGCTCGGCCTCGTCATCGCCAGGTTTGCCGCTCACTTCGAGTACCGAGGCAATGGCGGTCAGCATGCGAGCGCCCTGATCCTCGACACCCTCGATCGGTCCGTAGCAACCCCGACAGCCCATGCCCACCTGGGGGCACAGGGCACCACAGCCGCTGCGGGTAGCAGGTCCCATGCACATCAGACCCTGTTCCAGCAGACACAGGCTTGGCTCTGGTGTGATTTCATAGGGCCGGTAGAAACGAGCAATGGTCTTCACATCCTTTTCCAGCGGGCATTCCTCGCAGACAGCAAGGGTGCCGGCTCCCACCACCGATCCGGCCGGCGGCAATGGTGCGCCTTCAGTCAGAGCAGCGACCACCACCTGCAGGACGGCCCATATCTGATGGGGCTCAGGGGGACAACCAGGAAGGAAGTAGTCCACATCTACCACCTGGTCCAGGGATTTCACCGTGTTGTAGAAACTGGGAATCTCCAGCTCACCCTCCCCCACCTCAGTGAGCAGTTGAGGGATGATGCCATCGGGATTGTCGATGGATGGGTTATCCAGATACACAGTCTCCATCGTTGCCCGGCGCGACGTCAGGTTGGAGAGCGCCGGGATGCAGCCCTCATAGGCGCAGGACCCGAAGGCAACCATCACCTTGCTCTTTTTGCGTAGCAACCTTGCCATCTCCTCGTTTTCCGAGTTGCGAATGGCGCCGTTGAAGAGGCAAACATCGATAAACCCATCGGGATAGCCCTCTACATCAGCGATCTTGAAGTCGGCAATGCAGGGGAAGAAGGCGATGTCAAAGACCGCATCCACGGTCAGGATATGCTCGCCGATGTTAAGCACTGAGATTTCGCAGCCACCACAGCCAGCGCCCCAGTACATCGCCAGCTGGGGTTTTTTTCCATTCCCGGTCATGCTGCCACCTCCTCGACTGCTGCCGTGGCGGACACCCTGCCGTTGGTCTCGTCGGCCATCACCTCGGGCCAGTTGAGCGGCCCAAGGGCCCGCACTTGCTCAACCATTTTTGAGACCTCCTCAGCAAATTGAATACCTTCGGCCGCGCTTGCCCACACCAGCTTCACCCGCTCAGGCTCGATGCCGAATTGTGCCAACATGTTAACCATCAGGTGATAGCGTCGAAGGGCTTTGTAGTTCTGTTCCAGGTAATGACACTCGCCAGGATGGCACCCCGTGATCAGTACGCCATCGGCGCCACTGGTGAATGCCTTCAGAACAAAGATTGGGTCCAATCTTCCGGAGCACATCAACCGCATAAGGCGGATATTGGGCGGATATTTGGTGCGCGACATGCCCGCCAGATCAGCCGCCCGGTAGCTGCACCAGTTACAGGTGAAGCCAACGATGACCGGCTCGAAGCCGTTTTGTTCAGCCATGGTTCATATCCTCCCTACGCCGGTACCAGCTCAGGCTCAAGCCTGACCACTGGAGTACCCTCAAAGTCCAGCATCAATAGGCCTTCGATTTGGGCCATGACCTGCTCGTTGCTAAACTGGGTACCTGTGATGGCGCCAGACGGGCAAGCGGCCACACAGGTGCCGCAGCCCTGACAGAGCGCCGGATTGATCTCGGTTACCATTCGGTCCTCAAGGAACAGGATGGCGTTGTACGGGCACATGGTGTTGCAGATGCGGCACCCCGAACACAGTTCCTCGATTACGCTGGCCCGCACCGGTTCCAGTGCCAGCTGCCCCTGGTTGATGCGCGCCAACACACGGGCAGAAGCCGCAGCACCCTGGACTACACTGGCAGGAATGTCCTTCGGCCCCTGGCAGGCGCCGGCAATGAAGACACCTTCCGTCATTGTGGACACCGGATCGAGCTTGGGGTGCTTTTCGATGAACCAGCCATTGGAACTGCAAGAGATACCGAACGTATGGCCGGTCTCGGCAGAATCGTGGCGTGGTTCCAGGCCCGCCGATAGCACAACCATGTCCAGGAGAATACGGCGTTGATTGCCAATGAAAGTATCCTCCACCTGCACGATCAGCTTGTCATCTTCACCAGGAAGACGGGCAGCATCGGTAACTTCGGCAACCTTGCCGCGCACGAAATGAACACCTTCCCCCAGAATCTTTTGGTAGAACTCGTCGTAATCCTTGAACGCGGTGCGCATGTCGATGTAGAAGTTGTACACCTCAGCCCCGGTACGTTCCTTCACCAGATGAGCGAACTTGAGGCTTTGCATGCAACAGATAACAGAGCAGTGTTCGTTGTAGTGTTTGTCGCGGCTGCCCACACAGTGGATGATGCCAACCGATTTGGGCGGCGTCACCCCATCTCGCATAACCACTTTGCCTTCTGTCGGTCCAGCGGCGTTGCACAGTCGCTCGAACTCCATACTGGTGAAGACATTGGCCAGCCGGCCATAGCCATACTGGGGAATACGGCGACAATCGAAAAGATCGAAGCCGGTGGCCAGAATGATATTTCCTACCTCGAACTGGACAACCTCGTCCTGCTGTTCGAAATCGATAGAGTTGGGCTGGGTAGGACAGAATATCTGACACGCCTTGCACTTACCTCGCTGGAAGTAGATGCAGTTTTCCGTGTCGATGACCGGATATTTGGGTACCGCCTGTGGGAAGGAGCGGTAGATTGCCTTACGGAAGCCAAGACCTGCCTCGAATTCATCGTCCACAATGCTTTTGGGACACTTTTCGATGCAGATGCCGCAGCCTGTACAGACATCCTCGTTGATGTAGCGGGCCCGCTTTCTCACCGTTACTGTGAAGTTGCCCACGTAACCGTCCACCTGCTCCACCTCGCTCCATGTCATGAGTGTGATGTTTGCATGGTTGCCGGCCGATACCATCTTTGGGGTCAGAATACAGGCCGAACAGTCCAGGGTGGGAAAGGTCTTGTCGAACTGGGCCATGTGTCCGCCGATGGAGGAGTCTCGCTCCACCAGATAGACATGGTGCCCACTATCGGCAATCTCCAGGGCGGCCTGGATCCCAGCGATACCAGCACCAACGACCAACGTCGCAGGATGGATTGGTACGATCAGAGGCTCCAGGGGCTCGTGCAGGATAACACGCTCGACGCCGCCGGCGATCATGGCCTTAGCCTTGGCTGTGGCGATATCTCTGTCGGTGTGAACCCAGGAGACCTGCTCCCGGATCGAAACCATTTCGCAGAGGAAAGGGTTGAGACCGGCTCGGTCGCAGGCACCCCGGAAAGTTTCCTCGTGAAGGTGAGGGGAGCAGGCCGCAACCACCACCCGATTCAATCCCTTCTCCTTGATATCATCCTCGATCAGTTCCTGCCCCAGGCTGGAACACATGAACTGGTAGTCCCGTGAAACGACCACGCCATCTTCCGCCAGATCCTCTCCGGCCCAGGCGGAAACGTGTTCCACGTCCACCATGTCAGAAATGTTCGAGCCACAGTGACACACATATACACCGATACGTTCCTCACTCATGACTTATCCCTCCTCCAACGAATTTGGCAGCGGGAGAGCATCCTTCGACCGGCGCTTTTTCTTCGGTTTGGGCGGCGGTTCGGCACCGATTTTCGCCAACGCGGGACCCGCATCCACGATCTCCTTGCCGAAACCCAGATTGGCCGTGGGCAAGCCAAAGGCCAGTCCCATCAACTGCGTGAAGTAGAGGATGGGAATCTTGTAGTCGGTTCCGAATGCCTTGTTGACAGCGTCTTGATAGCCGTCCAGATTGAGCTGACACATGGGACACAGGGTGACAATAGCATCTGCGCCATAGTCGGCCGCGTTTTTAAGAAGGCGCCTGATGATGTCCAGCGCGATAGGCTCGCTGATCTGGGTCATATGCCCGCCGCAGCAATGCGCTTTGACCGGAAAGTCGACCACCGTTGCGCCCAGCGCCACCATCAAGTCATCTAACGTGGTCGGATACTCGGGATCGTCGAAACCGCCGTGGAAACCAGGACGCACGATCAGACAACCGTAGTAAGGTGCGATTCGCAGGTCGTACAGTGGCTTGGTTACTTTTTCGGCAATGGCCTCATAGCCGACGTCGTTGACAAAGATCTCCAACAGATGCCGCACCAGCACGCTGCCCGGCTCGTACGAGAGCCCACCGGCAGCCAGGGCCTGATTGGTCTTATCAGCCAGGGGTGGATCGTTGCCCAGATATTCGTCCGCCTTGCTCAGATTCAGAAAACAGGCGCTGCAGGGAGCTACCAGCTGTTTGCCATCGCCATTGGTTTCCAGGTCCAATTGAGCAGCCAGGGCCAGATTGCGGCTGATCAACGCGAAGGCTGGTATCAGATCGATCGACATATACTCGGTAGCGCCGCAGCAGTTCCAGTCATTCACCTCGACAAAGTCGACGCCGACTGCGTCAGCAACCGCCATGGCAGAGACGTGGTAGGCAGCAGCATTCTTTTCCAGAGAGCAACCGGGATAGTAGCCATATTTCACGATACACCTCCCTGACCATTCTTCTCGGCGGCACCCAATTCCTTTGCCTTGGCCAGGATTGCCTTGAGCTGATCAAGATTCTCGATGCGGTTGGGAGTCAAGTCCATGCGCCCTTTGAGGAACATACTCAGTCCCATCCCTGTCGCCAATTTTACAGCATTCAGTGGGCGATGGCGAAGGTGGTAGCGGGTGGCAAGGCCCAGTTCGAAGCTGCGGCCGTAGTCCTCCACAAAGTCAATGAAGGTCTCCGAGAAATCTGGCGCAAGCGACGCCGAAGATTCCCGATAATAGCCCTCCTGAATAGCCATGCGCTTCAGCGTATACATGATATCGGTGATGTGGATCTCCTGGGGGCACCGGGTCGTGCAGAAGTAGCAGGACACGCAGTACCACGGCGCGTTGCTTCGCAGGACATCTTCCCTCATTCCCGCTTCGATCATGGCGAAGAGCTTGCGAGGCGTGTGGTCCATGTCTGGCCCGGAAGGGCACGAGCCCCCACAGGTGCCACACTGGATGCACAGCGCCAGATTAGGGTCACCTCCCGGGGTGGCCGCGATCACCTCCTGCATGAACGTGGGAGGTGATGCCCGGGTCGCGGTCGTTGCTGACATATCGTCACTCCTTGTGGATGGGTTTATGGGGCGATGGCCAGAGGCTTCGCCGATGGAACAATATAAAAGTATCTGACGCCCGCCACCGGCATCGTGCCGGTAAAGACAGAAGCGAGAACATCGCGTTTGATTCAAAAAAGACATCAAGGCGAAAAACCCAATACTTAAAAATAGTGTTGTGAAAAGCATCCTTACCAACGCACAATCCTTGGCACCGGTACTAGCTTACCATCATTTTGCAGGCCGTTGTATGATCTAGGTCATACTTGGACAGCAATTTTCGAAAATCATCAAACAAAAACACCCATCGAGACGATACCCGATGGGCGTACCTATTGAATATGCGCTGGAACAGCGAAAATCTGGCTTGCGAAGGCCGTTAATTACGTGATGGCAGGGCCAGCGGTCCAATCATAGCCAATCTGCGGATCGTCGTGGGAAATGCGGCCCTCGTCATCGGGATCATAGGTGCGACTGGTGATGTAGAAGAGATGGGCCTCGGGACTGAGCACCCGATAGCCGTGGGCCACGCCAGGAGGAACTTTCAACACACAGGGCTCCAGGCCATCGCCAAGCAGGATTTCCTGAAGCTGTCCCGATGTCGGCGAACGGTCCCGTGTATCGTACAAGGCAACCTTTACCCGCCCACTCGCTACATACCACCAATCCACCTGCTTCCGATGGACGTGCCATGCTTTGACCACGCCTTGATAGGACGCCGTATGACTCCACTGCCCAAAGCCTTCGCCGAAAAAATCATCGCTTGCACGAATCACCTCGCGGAAGAAGCCCCGCTCGTCGGGGTGGGTCGTCAGCTTTTTGATCTCAACACCGTGAAGTTGTGTCATTTGTCCTCGATCCCTTTCTCCAGGCCTCCAGGTTGTCGTTCCTGGCAATCATAACACCGAAAGGCCGCTGGGCAAAAAGAAGAAGCCCTGCACTCGACAGGGCTTCCTGAATTGACCGCTGACTACCGACAGGCCAGACCTAGTAGGCGTATCCGGGGATACAGAGTGTCTCGCCCGCATAGAGCCAGTAGTTGGGTGGGCGCACCTTGCTCGGATTGGCGTTCTGCAAAGCAGAGACCGAGACGCCGGTCTTGTTGCAGACCGAGTACCAGGAGTCGCCAGGCAGCACGGTGTAATAGTACTGGCACATCGGCGGCTGAGGTGGATGGGGCGGCTGCGGATGCGGTGGATGAGGCGGCTGCGGATGCGGCGGATAAGGCTGAGCGCACGGAATCCACAACCTGTGACCCGCATACAGCCAGTTGTAGGGATGGATATGAGCCGGATTGGCGCCCTTCAGGGTGTACATGGATATACCAGTCCTGGCAGCGAGCTTGCTCCACGAATCACCGTACTGCACCGTGTACCAGTATCCACAGCCTGATGGCGGATGGGGCGGATGGGGTGGCTGCGGCGGATGGGGCGGCGGCGGCGGATGGGGCGGATATGGCTGGCCACATGGAATCCACAGCGTATGGCCAATATACAACCAGTTGTAGGGATGGATATGGGACGGATTGG
>JAYELL010000026.1:43554-47316 GCA_034717495.1 Chloroflexota bacterium
GGCGGATGGGGTGGCTGCGGCGGATGGGGCGGCGGCGGCGGATGGGGCGGATATGGCTGGCCACATGGAATCCACAGCGTATGGCCAATATACAACCAGTTGTAGGGATGGATATGGGACGGATTGGCGGCCTTCAAGGCCGACACCGAAACCCCGGTCCAGCTAGCCAACTTAGTCCATGAATCGCCCGACTTTACGGTATACCAATAACCACACGAACCGGAAGCCTGGGGCGAAGCGTCCGGAGCCGCTTGCACTGCCGGTACAAGGAATAGCAACAAAACCATGGCTGCTATCAAAGCCAGGAGCCATCTCTTTCGCAGAGGTTTGGGGGTCGATGATCGCATCGTTAATTCCTCCTTTTTTTTCCCAAATCTACAATTGACTACAACATCCATGACGAGCCGATGGACTGAAGGTTACGCTTTCCCCTCCGAAAATGGGACCAAAAAGGCAAATTTTCGGATAGTCCCGCGGATCGTTCAGGGGCTCACTATATTTAACGAAAACAGGTTGCCTTTTGCGACAGCCGGCGGGTCCTGGGCAGACAATGCCAAAAAACTCCCGGGAAGCTCAGGTGAGGGTCCCTGCCCATCCGATTCCCAATCGATCTAACGTCTCCTCCGTGGGTGCCGCCGTCACAGGATCCCAACCGGCCAGCGCGTAATAGATGTTGCGAGCTTCCCGAAGATCCTCCTCAGGCACAGCCCAGCCCGCGCGCGGTCCATCCTCGAAGGCTTCGAAACTGCGAGCAGGCAACCAGTCATCCCCGCGACCGAACCCGCACCCGGCGTTGAAGACCCGAGCCAGATTCAATGCCCGCTCCCCGGCCGTCACCAGTTCATCCACCGACAGGTCCCAACCGGTCACGGCCGCCAGTATGTCGACCGTCTGCTCGTAGCTGTAGGGCAGAAAATTACAGATCTCCGCACTGTTGGTCATGTGGCACCAGTTGCTGTGGTTGCGTAAAAGGCGAACCTTACTCTCATCCAGGCTGCGAGGGTCCATTGGCCCATCGATCCACCCAAGCGCAACAACTTCCTTCACGCGCCTGTTATCCCGCGTGTACATCGTATCATGCAGGTTGTGCATGTGATCGGCACCCGTAGGCGATATGGCATAACCCAGGCCCAGGGCATGTTTAATGCGCGGCTCGTGCATGGGCAATTCTTGCCCCTTGACCGCCACAACCAGAGCGGCGGCCGCCGGCCCAATCCCCTGCGCTAAACGGGCAGAGCCTTCCGCAAGGCGATCGCCAAATCCTTCCCGGCGCGCTATCATTTCGAGCAATCGAATCAGTAGCCTGCCATCTCCCCATCGCAGCACGATTCCACCGGTATCCTCCTGGCTGAGCAAGCCCAACTCGAAAGCTTCGATGGCCGTGGCAATGGTAACCCCAGCGGAAATGGTGTCCAATCCCCACCGGTTGCAGAGTTCGTTGGCCTTAAGCAGTGGAACCAGATCGCCAATGCCGTTGCATGAACCCAGAGCGGCAATCGACTCGTACTCCGGTCCACCGAAACGATCGCTCACGATGAACGCATCGCCATAGCCCGCCTTCGCCGCTTGCTCAGCGGTTACAGCCGTCTCCCGTTTGCAGGTCACCAAACAGGCAAAACAGGTTCCCGCACCGGTGAGATACTGCTCGGTCATAGCCTGGCCACTGATCGCGTCAGCTTGCTCAAAATGGCCTTGGCGGAAATTAAAGGTCGGCAGATTACTGGTGGCGCTGTTGTATGGCACGCCGCCAGCCGTCCCGTTCTTGCGGAAATTAGCCAACAGTTTCTCGTCGTTTTCCCGCAGCCAACCGGTTATCTCCCGCAGCCTGGCAGCATTTGCGACCGGTACCTTGCCAGTGCCCTTTACCGCGATGGCCTTGAGCCTTTTGCTGCCCATGACGGCACCGATTCCCCCGCGGCCCACCATGCGGCTCAGGTCATGGACGACCACAGCGTAGCGCACCAGATGTTCACCGGCGATTCCACATTGGGCAATCCGCACGCGGCGCTCGCCCAATTCATCCTTTATGGCATCCTCGACCTCGTCCACCTCCCGCCCCCAGAGATGCCTGGCCGGGCGGATATCGACCTGGCCATCCTCGATCCAGAGATAGACCGGTTCAGACGCCTGTCCGGTGACGACGATGCCATCCCAGCCGGCCCGCTTCAACTCGGCACCCCAGAAACCGCCTGCCTCACCATCGCCATAGCCGCCAGTCAAGGGTGATTTGGCGCCCGCGCTGTTGCGACCACTGCCGCTGAGCGTTGCGCCCGTGAAAACGCCGTTGGCAAAGGCCAAAACGTTCTCAGGGCCAAACGGATCGGCGTCAGCTGGGACTTCCTTCAAAAGAAAGTGGGCGATCAGTGCTCGTCCTCCCAGATGCATGCGCCACCATTCGTCCCCCATGGACTCGCAAGAAAGCTCACCGGTGGAAAGATTTACCCGCAAGATGCGGTCAAAGTAGCCATACCTGGACATCGTCCTACTCCCTCTGCCTATGTTGTGAATAAAGGGTTTCCGATCAACCGCCGCCGGCCGGCGCAAAGATCCGGACCTCCGAGCCGCCACGTAATGCCTGCTCGTCGCTTACAATCCGGCCATCAAGGCTCACCAATCCAGTCTCCTCCGCCGGGATGCCCAGCTGACCCAACAAGTCGGATACCGTCGCGTCGTCAGCAAGCGCTATCGGGCCATCCCGCCAATCGTCGGGTAAATATGGGCGAAGTTCCGCGTACACTTGGACAGTTAGAATCATCAGATGCAAGCACCGTTATTGAAAGGACGTCCCGCGGTCACTCAGGAGCTACCCTGGCGAAACATGCCATTGAGGAATTCCTGTAGATGCTGATTGAAGACTTCGGGCTGCTCCATATTGGGCAGATGGGCGGTACCAGGAATGGTGGCCAGCTCAGCGCCGGTGACGTTGTTCGCCAGAAATTCCGACGCAGCCACCAGATCGGGATCATCAAGATCACCGATAACCGCCAGCAGGGGCACCTGGATCTCGTCAAGCCGGTCGATGGCTGGTTCCGGACGCTGTTCCTCGCCCAACTCGCGGGCCTCGTTTTTCAAGGCGATCATGTTCATCTCCAGGGCCAGCTGCCACAGCCTGATCCCACTGGGGCGGTGTGTAGTCATCCCCTTCGAAGCCACTGGGACTGCTGCCTACAACCGCCAACCCATTGAACCGTTCCGGGTAAGCCAGCGTGAAGTCGATGGCCATGCCGCCGCCCATGGAGCAGCCTACCAGGACCGCACTATTGATATCGAGGATATCGAGGACCTCGAAGATCCCTCTCAGGTCCTCCCGGTGCATGAACGGACCGGCCACCGGTTCACTCTTGCCGTAACCCCGCATGTCGTAACGAATTACCTGGAAACGGTCAGCAAAAGCCTCGAATTGGCCATCCCACATGTGGTGATCTGCGATACCTGCATGGACAAAAATCAAGGGTAGGCCATCGCCGTCCATCTCGTAATACAACCGCGCGTCGTTAACGGCAGCGAAACCCCTTTTGAAGTGACCTCCGCGCCTTCGTGGTCCAAACCTTCGCGCCCTTCGCGCTTCGTGACCTTCGCGCACCTTCGCGCCTTCGTGGTCCAAACCTTCGCGCCCTTCGCGCTTCGTGACCTTCGCGCACCTTCGCGCCTTCGTGACCTTCGCGCCCTTCGCGCTTCGTGACCTTCGCGCACCTTCGCGCCTTCGTGGTCCAAACCTTCGCGCCCTTCGCGCTTCGTGACCTTCGCGCACCTTCGCGCCTT
>JAYELL010000027.1 GCA_034717495.1 Chloroflexota bacterium
CTTCGTAACCTTCGCGTCCCTTCGCGCCTTCGTGGTCCAAACTTCGTGCCTTCGCGTCCACCTTCGCGCTTCGTAACCTTCGCGTCCCTTCGCGCCTTCGTGGTCCAAACTTCGTGCCTTCGCGTCCACCTTCGCGCTTCGTAACCTTCGCGTCCCTTCGCGCCTTCGTGGTCCAAACTTCGCGCCTTCGTGGTCCAAACACTCCGCGCATTTCTGCTCAGGCAAGACTCGATTCTGCCTGCGAAATTGCACACTGCGCGGAAGACCGGGTATAATGCCGTGCGCTGGCGGCAACCTGTTCAGGGTTGTCACGTCGCAATCGGTACTCTACCGCAAGAGTGAACCCATGTCAAAGTGGAGAAATTATGCAGCCCAAGGCTGAAACGGCGGACGGTGCCCGCGTCCTGGCGATCGGGTTGGACGGAGCGACCTGGCGACTGATCACCCCCCTTCTGGCGGCCGGCGACCTGCCCAATCTGGCCGAACTGATGGCGCGCGGCTCGTCCGGGTCGCTGCAGTCGACCATCCAGCCAAGTTCGGAACAGGCCTGGGCGACCTTTATGACCGGGCAGAACAACGGACGCCACGGGGTCTATGGATTCCAGCAACGCCGGCCTGGCACCTATCAATTCGACTACGTCAACGCACGAAGCATCAAAACGCCGACCCTGTGGCAGATCCTCAGTCAACGCCGGCGGGATGTCATCGTGTTGAACGTGCCGATGACCTATCCGCCTGCGCCGCTTCGCGGTGTGCTGGTCGGCGGATTGCTCAGTCCGGGCACAGATAGCTCCTTCACCTATCCCGAGGGCATCTACCAGGAACTCTGCCAGGCCTGCGGTGATTACATGATCGACGTCGACACCGAGCGGGGTCGTCTTGACGATGCCAGCTTGGACCAACTGGCCGCGGATGGTATTCGCATGATCCAACTGCGCACCTGCGCCGCGCTGCACCTGGGCCGGACTCGGCCGTGGGATATTCTGATGGTCATGTTCGGGGCCAGCGATCGACTTGCCCACAAGTTCTGGAAATACTGGGACACCAGCCACCCGCTTTACGATCCCTCCCGGGCGGAGGTCTTCGGGGATGTGCTGCCTGGCATTTACCGCCAACTGGATGCTGCCGTAGGGGAGTTGGTGCAGGCATTCGCTGACCAGGATACAAGCATGTTTGTGCTGTCAGATCATGGGTTTGGCCCGCTGCACAAAGCGGTCTATCTGAACCGCTGGCTTCAGCAGCAGGGCTACCAGGTTCTCAGGTCGGGGGTTGATTTCAGTCCGTCGCACCAGTTGCAGGTCGGCATGCGGGGGGCATTGCGCCGGGCCTCGCGTTTCCTGGACAACCGGGCTGTTGCCGGCGCCAAAGACTGGGCGTTCCAGCGTTTTCCCCGGTTGAAGGGCAGCCTCTATTCTTCGATGGCCTTTGCTCAGGTTGATTGGTCTCGAACGCAGGCGTATGCGCTCGGTACCATGGGCAACATCTATCTCAATCTGCAGGGCCGGGAGCCTGGTGGCATCGTGGTTCCTGGTGAAGAGGCCGATCGGCTGGTGGGCCAACTCATGAATGACCTGGCCGGGCTGACCGATCCTGACACCGGGGAAGCGGTATTCTTCCATATCCAGCGGGGAGACGATCTCTACGACGGCCCTGAGGTTGGCCGCGGCCCTGATATCGTCGGTGTCAAGGAAAGCCGCTACCACGTGGTGACGGCGGACTGGCAATCGGGTACTGAGATCCTGGTTTCCCTTGGCGACGCCATGCATTTCGTCTCCGATCAATCTGGCCAGCATGAGTTGGAAGGCATCCTGATGGCTGCCGGACCTGGTGTGCGCTGCGGAGCGGCGATCGACGGCGCCCGGCTGATGGACCTGGCCCCGACGATTCTTTACGCCTTGAGGGAACCGATCCCAAAATCGATGGATGGACGGCTCCTGGCAGGGCTGTACGACGCCGACTATCTTCGTAAGCACCCGGTGACCTTTGCCGATGATGAAACTGACGGGGATTCCGGGGACCGCGCAGGTGGTGTCCCCGCCTACAGCGAGGAAGAAAAGGCCCTGCTCCGGGATCACCTTGCCAGCCTGGGATACCTGGACTGATGCGCTCAAAACAGGCGCGCAGGATTCTTCAAACCATTATCGTACTGACGATTCTGGGGTTTTGGGGCCTGGCCCTGGCGCGAAATTGGCAGGAATTGGCCGAATACAGGTGGGAAATCTCCTGGCCATGGCTTTTCCTGTCGATGGTCGTCCTTGTCTTTCAGATGATCCTGCTGGCGACCATCTGGTGGCAGGCTTTGCGCTTGATGGGGGAGAGGGTCTCCTGGCGATTGGGCACCTCGCTGTGGTTGAAGACCCAGATCGCGCGCTATATTCCAGGGGGAATCTGGGATATTGCCGGCAGGCTTACCCTGGGCTATGAGGAGGGCCTGAACATGCGGGCCATGTCGGCCAGCGTGGTGCTGGAGATGGCCCTGCAGGTGCTCAGTGCGTCGGTTTTCCTGATCGTGGCCCTGTGGTTGCGAACCGGTACCTCCGCCGCGGCCTATCTTCCCGGGGTCGTCGTCGTTGCCGTCGGCTCCCTGATTCTGCTCCTGCCTCCCGTGTTCGAGTATCTGGTAAACTGGGCGCTTCGCTTGCTTCGAAGACCGCCGCTGGATATGCAGCTATCCTATGGTGATATGCTGCTTCTGTTTCTTCTGCGCGTGATTGGCCACATCCTTCTGGGGGTCGGTCTTCTCTTTTTCGCCCGGGGCCTGACTCCCCTCGACTGGTCCCTAGCTCCTGCTATGGTGACCTCCTACATTGGCGCGTGGTTGATCGGATACCTGGCTCTGCTGGTACCGATGGGCATCGGCGTTCGGGAGGGAGTCTGGGTGCTTTTATTGGAGGGACAGATGCCCTTTGGCGCACTGAGTGCCATTGCGCTGGGCTACCGGGTCTGGATCGCGGTTCGCGACCTGCTTGCCGCGCTGGCTGGGGTTCTGCTGGGCCGCGAACAACAGGGTTTGCCGGGAACTGTCGATCGAGCTGCGGAGAAACCATCGAACCCCGAAACTGGCCCTTGACTATCCTCTTGGGGGAAGAGGATGTTGGGGCGACCCATCAATCTTCTTCTTGAATCGATGGCTTGTCGGCAAGCAGTTTCTCCGTCGGGACCGGCGGTGTTGAGGGTTTTGGTGCGCTCTCGAGCCGCCGTTGCTCATCTCTCAAAGCCCTGACCTCGAGCTGCAGCTCTGTGAGGCGTTCGCCATGGCTGACGATCATTTCTGTGATGAAGCCGATCAATACCAGGACAAGGCCCGCCAGCAGAGCGACGCCGGCGGCGATGAAGATAGGTCTTCGCTGCGCGCCGCGGCTCAGCCAGAGCATTAACAGGTAGAGGTAGGTAATTCCCGAAGCGCCCAGGAGGATCAGTCCCAGGCCACCGAAAAAGCGCATGGGCGCCTGGCTGAAGGACAGAAGAAAGCGCACCACCAGGACGTCCAGGAAGGAAATGGGAATCCGGCTGAGCCCGAATTTGGAGCTTCCCGACTGTCGCGGGTACCAGTTGGTCGGGACTTCCCCGATGCTGAATCCCATGTCGGCCGCAATGTGCAACAGGTAGCGATGCCAGTCTGACCGCAATGGCGGCATGGCCTCGATCACCTCGCTGCGAAAGGCCTTGATCCAGTTCATGTCGTGCACGTTCACATCGAACAGCCAGCCGGAGATGATGTTGTAGATACCGGAGGAAAAGACCTTGCCATCGGCCCGTCCCTGGCGCCAACCGGCGACCACGTCGTACCCTCCCCCGGTCAATGTGTCCAGCAGTTTGGGGATATCCTCTTCGGGATCCGATTCGAGGTCAGCCGGTAAAAAGATAATGACATCGCCGCGAACTTCACGAAATCCTGTTCGCAGCGCAGCCGTCAGACCCAGGTTCCGGCGATGCCGGAACAGGCGAAGAAAGGGGTACTGGGGCGCCAGTGACGCGGCCAGTTCTGCAGTGCCGTCGCCGGAGCCATCGTCGACCAGGACCAACTCGCAGGAATGCCCCTGTTCCTGCAACGGGGCAAACGCGTTGCCGACCTTCTCCAACAAGGTGGCAATGTTGCCAACCTCGTTGTGGGCCGGTATCAAAACTGATATGGGGGCTGGGGCGATTTCCCCGTCGTCATAACTGATTAGCTCATCCATAAAACAAAGGCCGGTGGGCCGCTACCATGCCGACCCACCGAGGTTATTATAGCATAGCGCTCGGCTTCCTCGCAACTCATCCCCTCGGTGCCGTGACAATCTCAGAGGCCTCTTCAATCCAACCTTCTTGACTGAAGAATGCATGAGACTGCCACGTCGATCTCGCTCGCTCTTGGATCGGCGTGCCAGCGTGACGTGCCGCTCGATCTCCTCGCAGTGACATAGCTTGTTGTGGTGCTGGCTTATGACTCTCCCACAATGGTTCGGCCTCCCGATTGTCATATCGAGCCGGGGTTTGGGCCGGCGTAGCTAGCTCACGCACCGTCTAGTACTCTGCGGGCTAAATAACTATGCAGTAACCAAGGTCCTTCACCAGAAGAAGGGACGGTCTTTAACTGCATACTTATCTACGCTAAGCTGTACTAGACGGGCCAGCCCCGTTGACGGGGCGCCGTTGTGTAGCCGGGGGGATTTATCCCCCGGCGTCTTGCTCCTGAAGCAGGCGATCCTGGTTTGCAGGGATCGCTTCCGTTTGCGGAGA
>JAYELL010000028.1 GCA_034717495.1 Chloroflexota bacterium
CATGAGGAGAACGTGGCCCAACTATCATTGGCTGAAAGACAACCTCTGGTTGAGTCACTGACCGAACGAGAACTGGACGTCCTGAGATTGCTGAAAACGAGTCTTTCAGCCACGGAAATCGCCGGTGTTGGCTTTGCAGATGTGATATCAATCGGAGCCCTCAGTATCGCAGTGTTGCTGATCCTTGCAATTAGAGAGGTTGCCAGCCCAATGACCGCCATTATCGTGATTGCTATCGTATGCGGGATTGGGTTGGCTACCGGCGCACTACAGGCTGAAGCTGCGACAATTCAAAGCAGGCGAGAGGGGAAATCCCCCACCGATTGCAGAGGGACTCGCGCATGAGCAGCATCCGAGCATCCGACGCTCCTTGTTTTTACGAGATTCGGGTCAATGGTTGCCTGGATCCGAAATGGTCGGACTGGTTCGATGGCTTTATCATCAGTTCTTGCAGCGACGGCGAGAGCCTGCTGGTTGGCCCGGTTCCCGATCAGGCTGCTTTACACGGCCTGCTGGCAAAGATCCGTGACGTGGGATTGGCCTTGCTGCTGGTTAAACGAGTGGAGAGCGACGACCCGTCATGGACATCGCACAATTTTGGAGAATATCGATGAAAAAATACACTGGATGGATCGCCTTTGCTTTGCTCGTTGTCGGCACGCTGGGTCTCCTGGCGAATGAGATGATTTTCGACTGGGGCAGCCCTGCCACACTGATGTTCGCTGTTTTCAATGTAGTAGGATTGGCTTTGCTGGCTTTTGTGCATTGGGGTATGAAACAAGGCAACTGAGAACGGAAGAGACCAGGATATGAAATCAGAAGACATCCTGATGAACATCATCATCGAACAAACACAAGAAGAAGACATTCCCGCACTCACGAAAGCCATGACCCACGCCTTTGATCATGACGCTCAGGTCCATCTGGGCGTCGAAAAGGGAGGGCCCGAGGGCTACGACGACGGCGGATTCTTTCGTAAGTGGCTTTTCTCCTATGATGAGAGCGATGGCTACAAAATCCTGCTCGATGATGAAGTCATTGGCGGCATCATCGTCTGGGTGTTCGAGCACCACAAAAACAGGGTGGGGGTAATCTTTGTCGACCCCGATTATCAAGACCATGGCATCGGCGCTACTGCCTGGCGGTTCATCGAGCAGGCCTACCTGGAGACCGAGAGTTGGACGCTGGGAACCCCCAGTTGGGCCGTGAAGAACCACTATTTCTACGAGAGGAAGTGTGGATTCACGAAAATCGGGGAGGAAGAGCCGCCAGACCGCTCCGGCGTTTCATTCATCTATCAGAAGGTGATGAAATGAGAACATTTCTGACGGATTAGCCACATGACCAATGCCCGAATTCCCCTCCTGCCCGATGCAACGACGGTCGATTTGCCGTAAACTGAGGGCTAGAATTGGGTTTCTCCTCCTTGATTCGGGTGGAGGGGTGAGTTGCGACACCTCTCCACCCACAAAATGGGCATCCACCCTGGCCCCACTTCACAATGGGCTGAATCTTTGGAGGGTTAGATTTCGGTATGGTTATCATTCACTTGCATGGAGATTCTAACTGCGCAAGGCCCGGCTGCCCTTCCTCTACCATCTACATCCGGGTGGAAGGCATCAAAGCCAAGGCCCGGTTGGCGGAAGAGGCGGGCGGACTGGTCGTGATCCCACCGGAAGAAGTGGTTCCGGTGGGATCAAAAATCTGTTTGTTCAACGAGCCATCTGGCGTAACCCTGGCAATGTTGGAGCACATAAAATGAAACGAAAATGCTTTGTTCTGTATTTTATAATGGCAGTGTCATTCCTCCTGACAGCCTGCCTTTCCCCACTAGATCTAGAATCTATCCCGACTGTTGAAGTTCAGCTATCAGCTTCGGTCATTGAGCAGACCCCAATCTCCACGCCAGAACCGACACCAATCTATCCCGGCGCAGAATGGCAATGGGTTGAGTCAGCCGAGGCGCTGGGCTGGGATACTGAAAAGCTGGCCCGCGCCAAAGCCTACGCTGAAAAAATCGGGTCAGCAGCCGTGATGATCATTGACAATGGCATCGTGGTTGATGGCTGGGGCGATCTCACTCGTGAATTCAAATGCCACTCCATGCGCAAGAGCTTGCTGAGCGCACTTTATGGCATTTACGTGGCCGACGGCAAGATCGATATCACCATGACCCTGGCGGAGCTAGGCATCGATGATAAGACGCCGCTGACTGAAGTTGAGAAGCAAGCTACGGTCGCCGATCTGCTCAAAGCACGATCAGGTATTTATATCCCAGCGGCAGGTGAGGCGGCTTCAATGAGAGCAGATCGTCCCGAACGAGGCAGCCACCCACCTGGCACATTCTGGTACTACAACAACTGGGATTTCAACGCCCTGGGCAGCATTTTCGACCAGCTCTCAGGCGAAAAGGACATCTACGACGCTTTCGATGAGCGCATTGCACAGCCCATCGGCATGCAACAGTTACGCGCGACGCACAACCGCTACGATTACGTCTCCTACTCTCAGCACCCCTACTACGGTTTTCGTATGAGTACAGAAGACCTGGCCCGCTTTGGTTTGCTGTTTCTGCGTGACGGACGCTGGAACGACGAGCAAATCGTCCCCGCCGAGTGGCTGGCTGAGAGTACGACCAGCTACTCAGAAATCGGGCCTAACAGCGGCTACGGCTACATGTGGTGGACAGGTGAAGGCACGGGTCTATTCCCCACCGTCGATGTGGGGGGACACAGCTATCGGGCCTCGGGCTACAGCGGCCAGGAATTGATCATCCTGCCCGAACACGATCTGGTGGTCGCCCATCGCGTCGACACCTACGCCGGAGATAGGGTCGGCGAGCAACATATCGGCGTGCTGTTGTGGATGATCCTGGATGCCGCGGGCAAGCAGGCGGGGCCAAAACCCCCCGTTGTCGATCTGGCCACAGGAGAGCGCCTGGCGGGCAAAAAACTTGAAAACGCCCTAATTGATGGTAAGCTGTGGGTGACTGCTGATGATAACACCATTGACATCATAATCAGCCCAGAGGGAGATATTACCCTTAAATCGAGTGGCCAGATTGTCGACAGCGGGCATTGGCGCGTCGATGGCGGAAATTTCTGCCTGATCTTGGAGTCTTTTCAGGGGGTGGAACAGTGTGGCGTCGTGATCCACGATGGCGAGCTAATGAAGTTCTACGGCTCTGATGGATTTTTATCGCTTGAAGCTTTCTACGATAATCCGGTTACCCGATGAGCACCAAATCGACTTGGAGTACATCAAAAACGAATCGCCTCCTGAATTTTGCGACTGTCCACCCCTTCCTGTTCGTGCTGCTGGCCATCGCCGGTTGGATCCTGCTGGGTTCACTTGGCACGGTGGTGGCCATGTTTGTGCTGGATGCCCCCTTCACCGATGTGGTCGTGCAGTCGACCGGATCGCTGGTGGCGACAGCCTGCGTTTTGGCGTTGGCCTGGCGCTGGGGTTGGCTAAAATCGGCAGGAATCACCCGATTGGGCGGGCTAAGATTGTGGTTGATTACATTGGCCGCCGCAGTCTACGTCATCATCGCCTACCAATTGGCCTTTTTTGGTGAGATCGCCTTGAATCTGGATCAACTCAACGGCGCTGAAGCCCATCAAATCCTCATGCACCAGGCAGTGGTCGGCTTTGCGGAAGAGACCATGTTCAGGGGCATCCTGCTCTTTGCCCTGGTGCGGGTGTGGGGCGATTCCCGGAACTTTCTGATCAAGAGTCTGCAAGTTCGGGTGGCTCGGCAAAGCTAAGGCGCATACGGTCAAGGCGATGGGACGATTCTTCCAGACCCAGCGAACGAAGGACGGAATCGGGCCGTCCCGTGGCACCAGGCTCGCTGCGTAAGATCATGGACAGCCGGTGCCAATCTGATTCGGGTGCCCCGTCATAGCTCAGCGCCAGGATCAATGGGCGAAGATCATAATGCACTGTCTTGCCTTTTCGGCGACGGGTACTGGGCAGTTCCGTTGCCTGCAAAACCCGATCGATGGCGTCACGGATTTCCTCCTCAGACAGGTCGGTCCGGAGGTCGACCTGCCATTCCGTCGAGCGTAGCAGGTTCTGCAGAGCTTTCGTCTTGAGAGGCGCTTCGGATACCTCGATCAGGGTCAGGCCAGCGGGCAGCTGTGGCGCGACCTTTGTAACAAAATCCTCCGGCGCCATGGACTCGTTCAAGATGATATCCAACAGCTCGTGACGGCCGGTTGCACCAATGGGAAGGGCCGAGGCAAACTGCAGTTTCGCCTGGGGATTGAATCCCTGTGAATAGGCCAGTGGTAGATCAGCCCGCCGCAATGCGCGCTCCCAGGTGCGCGCGAAATCGAGGTGCCCCACGTATTTCAAGCAGTCATCCTTTTTGTAGGTGATACGCAACCGCTGTTGGGTGGGCATGTCGCCAGTCTCTGTTTTTGAAGCTTCTTGGCTCATTTCTTTCACCATGTTATACTTGCTAATGGTCAATTATCAATTGTCATTGCTCAATTCGCTATTTGCCATTGACGATTATTGGGAGGTGCGCTGTGGCCATCACCGACGATACACTGTGGTATAAGGATGCCATTTTCTACGAACTGCACCCGCGTGCGTTCTTCGATAGCGACGGCGATGGCAAGGGTGATCTGGTGGGACTTGCCAGTCGCATGGATTACCTGCAGGAGCTGGGGGTCGACTGCATCTGGCTTTTGCCCGTCTTTTCCTCTCCGCTCAACGATGATGGTTACGACATCGCCGACTACTACGATATCCATCCCGACTACGGCAGCCTGGACGATTGGATAGCGCTGGTTCAGGAGGCCCACAATCGTGGCATAAGGGTCATCGCCGACCTGGTCCTCAATCACACCTCCGACCAGCATCCCTGGTTCATGGAATCACGTTCCTCCACGGGAAATCCCAAACGGGATTGGTATGTCTGGAGTGATACGGATCAGATGTATCCCGATGCTCGTATCATCTTCCTGGATGTTGAGCCTTCCAACTGGACATTCGATGAAACCACCGGGCAGTACTATTGGCATCGTTTTTATGCGTCGCAGCCTGACTTGAACTTCGATAATCCAGCCGTCCGGGAAGAGATGTTAAATGTGCTGCGCTTCTGGATGGATACCGGTATCGACGGCTTTCGGGCCGATGCGGTCCCCTACCTGATCGAACGTGAGGGGACCAATTGCGAAAACCTGCCCGAAACCCATGCCATCCTGAAGGATTTGAGGGGGGTGATGGATGCCGAATACCCGGGGCGCATCCTGCTCTGCGAGGCCAACCAGTGGCCTGATGACGTTCGTCCCTATTTTGGTGATGGCGACGAATTCCACATGAGCTTTCACTTTCCCGTGATGCCCAGGCTCTACATGGCCCTGCGCCGCGCCGACCGCACCGCTATCGTCGATATCATGTGCCGGACACCCGCCATTCCGGATACCTGTCAATGGTGCACCTTCCTGCGCAACCATGACGAGTTGACCCTGGAGATGGTGACAGAGCAGGAACGTCACTACATGTGGCATGAATATGCTCCCGAACCCCGCATGCGTCAGAATCTGGGTATCCGGCGCCGGCTGGCTCCGCTGATGGATAATGATCGACGCAAGATCGAACTGATGAATTCGATGTTGTTCACGCTGCCCGGCTCACCCATCATCTACTACGGCGACGAGATTGGCATGGGCGACAACATCTGGCTCGATGATCGCAACGGGGTTCGTACACCCATGCAGTGGGACGACAGTCCCAATGCGGGCTTTTCCAGCGCGCCAGCGGACCAGCTCTACGAACCGGTCATCGACGACGCGAGCTTCGGATATCAGCGGGTCAACGTGGCTGCCCAGCGAGTAGATCCGGACTCTCTATTCCACGCCATCCGCCGCTTCATCGCGGTTCGCAAACAGCACAAGGTCTTTGGTCGGGGCGACCTGGTCTTTCTTGAACCAGCTGATCTTGCCGTCCTGGCTTATCTCCGTGCCTTCGAGGGCGAGGTCGTTCTTGCTGTTCACAATCTGACAGACTCGCACCGAACTGTCACCCTGCCTTCGGTCGATTTCGAAGGCGCACAGCCAGTTGATCTCCTGCGGGATGAACCCTGGCCGGCTGCTTCGGCAACATCCTACGAAATCACGTTGCCGCCCTACGGATATCTCTGGTTAAGACTGCGATAGGTGTTTATCCGTTGTTCGACCCAATTTGAAGCGACCTTGCTTCAGATGGTAGGACGAAATTGCATTTTGTCCAGGCAAGGTGCCGGGCAAGATACAATCTTGCCGTACAATGCGGCCTTGCGCTAGAACACTGAATTGGGCAGGAAGAAGAAGCCTATTGCCAGAATCAGGTAGACCGCTAACAACATGGAGCCCTCCAACCAATTTGATCTGCCGTCCAGGGCAATGACTGCGGCGATCATGGAGGAGGCTATCAGGGCGATCACCTCAAAGTTGTTGAATTCCAGGGCCATCGGATTGCCCATGAGCAGCGAGATAAAGACGAGAACCGGCGCCACGAAAAGGGCGATCTGCAGGCTGGAACCGTTGGCGATACTCAGGCTGAGATCCATATCGTCCCTGATGGCCACCTGAACTGCCACTGTGTGCTCGGCCACGTTGCCGATGAGGGGAATGATAATGATCCCCACGAAGAAGGGACTCAATCCCAGCGCATGGGTGACCGGTTCGATCGATCCCAGTAAAAACTCGCTCATGGCCGCGATTCCAACCACCGAGGCCGTGAGGATTGCCACGGCAATGCCGGTGCTCCATTTTGGCGCCGTGTGGGAGGGTTGCACAGATGGACCTGCATAATGTTCCTCCGGGGTTCGACTGCGCAGCAAATAGATGATTGACAGCGCATAGATACCGATCATCACCACAGCGGTCGCGAGGCTCAATTTCTCCGCTCCCCAGAAGTCGGGCTCGATAGCGTGGTTGAAGATGGAGGGCACCGACAGGGCGATAGCTGCCAGGATCAGCATGGTCGCGTCGAGGCCGGCCGCGCGGCGGTCGAATGATTGCACCCCGTTCTTCAGACCCCCTGCCAGGATCGCCAGCCCCAGCACCAACAGAATGTTGCCCATGATCGAGCCGATCAATGACGCTTTTACCAGGGCCAGTTGTCCGGCCCGGATGGCGATGATCGTGATGATCAACTCTGCCATGTTGCCGAAGGTGGCGTTCAGCAGGCCACCCAGTCGCGGACCCACCTTCTCGGCCAGAACCTCCGTAGCTTCACCCATGAATCCAGCCAGGGGGATGACCGCCGCGGCCGACGCGAAAAACACCACTGTCGGCGACCAGTGCAGTAGTTCGGCTGCAATGGCGATCGGAACAAAGATCAACATGACCCCAAGGATTTTCTCTCGCATACTTCCTCCTTATGGACAGATGCTGTTCTTTACTGGTCACCCCGGCGCGGCGGGGATTCATGGTGCAGACCTGCTCGCTGCGGCACCCGCGGCCCATGGTGGTTTGCCAGCTCGGGCGACATCTCCTCGTTGAAGTAAAGCGGTACCGGCTGAATATCCACCGGTTGGCGCTCCTTGTCGCGACCCAGAGCCGGGCATCCCCAGGCGTCGTCCGGGACGTTGCGACGCATGGTTTTGAAGAGGCCCAGGATACCGCAGGAGAAACAATGCTCCCGGCAGTCGTCCACCACCCCTCCCTTGAGGGAGTTCAGGTACTCCTGGGTCAAAAACTCCTTGCTGACGCCAGTGCTGATGTGTTCCCACGGCAGGTACTCGTCGATGGAGCGTTCGCGACGCGCGTACCAGTCGGGATCGATATCCAGCTCCTCGAGGGCCGTTTTCCACGCGTCAAAGCTGCCCTGGTCGTGCCAGCCATCGAACTTCGCGCCCGATTGCCAGGCTCTTTCGACGACATCTGCCAGTTTTCGATCGCCGCGCGTCAGCATGGCTTCCAGCATGGTTTCCTCGGGACTGTTCCAACTGAACTCGAAGCCCCTGCCGCGAATGCGCTGCTGCAATCGTCTGATCTGTTGGTTCAGTGTTTCTTCATCTTCGACAGGCACCCACTGGAAGGGGGTATGGGGTTTGGGCACCAGGGTGCTGACTCCCACCCGCACCTTGGCCCGCCCGCCAATGTGTCTGCGCCCGATCTTCATCACCTGGTGGGCCAGATCGGCAATTGCGTCCACATCTTCCATGGTTTGGGTTGGATGACCGATCATGAAGTAGAGTTTAATGGTCGTCCAACCCCGGCTAAAGACTTCGTCGGCTGTGCGCAGCAGGTCTTCGGTGGCGATCGGTTTGTTGATGACGTCGCGTAGCCGGTCGGTGGCAGCTTCAGGTGCAAAGGTAAAGCCACTGCGACGGCGTCCCTTCTGTAGCGTTTCCATCAGGTCGACCGAAAAGCTCTCAATACGAAGGCTGGGCAGGCCAACGCTCAGTTTTTTGTCGCCATGACGAGTCATGATCTCTTCCACCAGTTCGGCCACCTGGCTGTAGTCGCTGGAACTGAGGCTCAACAGGCCGATTTCCTCGAACCCGGTGGACTCGATAATCTGGTCCACCGCTGTCAGCACTTCCGCCATGGGACGTTCCCGTACCGGACGGAAGATCATACCGGCCTGGCAAAAGCGGCAACCCCGGGTGCACCCTCGTTGGATCTCGATGGCTGCCCGATTATGAACTACATCGGCGAAGGGCACGATGAAATCAGTTACCGGCGGTGGCATGACCGGCATGATACGTTTTATGATTTGCAGCGCGGCCGAGTCGTCCACCGCTTCGAAGCCAGCGATCGTGCCATCGTCCGCGTAGCATACCTGATACAGGTGAGGGACGTAGACTCCCCGGATCCGGGCCAATGATCGCCACAAGTCCGCGCGATCCCTGCCCCGGGTTTTCCAGGCAGCATAGGCCTCTATGACCTCGAAGATAACCTCTTCCCCTTCACCGATGACGAAGGCATCGAAAAAGGCATGCATCGGTTCCGGATTATAGCAACCACTGCCACCGGCGATGATCAGTGGATGGGCGGCTGTGCGATCAGTGGCGCGCAAAGGCAGGCCTGCCAGGTCCAACATGTTGAGCACGTTGGTGTAGAGCTGCTCGTAGGGCAGGCTGAAGCCGATAATATCGAAATCGCGGAGGGGGTGGCGGGTCTCGAGGCTGAACAAGGGTGCGCCGGCGTTCCGCATTTCTTGCTCCATGTCGATCCACGGCGCATACACCCTTTCCGCCAGCATGTCTGGACGCTTGTTGACCAGATCATAGAGGATTGCCATTCCCAGGTTGGACATGCCGAGATCATAGATGTCGGGGAATGCCAGGGCAATTCGCTGGGTTGTGGTGTCCCAATCCTTGACGACCGAATTCCATTCACCGCCCGTATACCGGGCAGGCTTCTGCACTGTGAGCAGAGTCTTGTCGAGGAAATCGCTGATAGCCGCAGGGGTCCAGCCAACTTCCCGCGTGCCGCGCGGCAGGTGCACGCTCATCGTATCTCTCCTACTCGTTCTACCCGGATGCGTTCAGAAAACACAACCGGGGCGGGATTCGTACCCGCAAGGTTAAAGTTGATGAAACCCCCGGTTGACAGCAGTTCTCAATACGGAGGGGAGTCGAGGCTTTACGAAGTCCCCGTTTTTCGGGTCAGCCGGGTTGATCTTTCTTGGATTGATCTGCGTCCACCCTTCGACTACGCTCAGGACAGGTCTGCGGTTGTGTTTTTTCTGATTTCACCGCTGATTTACGCAGACCTCTGGCGCAGATCATCGCTGATCTCTTCTGATGTCTGATCTGCGTCTGTCAGTGTTCATCGTGCTGCGGTACATCTTGACGCCTGCACCGGGTGCCAAGGGACTGCCCAGGCGACAACATCCGGTATTATACATGAATGGTTGGGGAAGGCAACGTGGGGAAAGAATTGATTTAGCCGGTGGGTAGCCACATGATCGGTGGAGGGGAAGAACTATTGCACGAGGATGGTATCGAGAAGGCCCATCTCGTCGAGGGCCTCATAGGCATAGGATTGCACCAGGTGATTAGGGTCGTTGAGGGCAGGAAAGAGCCAGGGCGCTGAGCGCTCACTATGGATCCGGTAGAGGGCGTAGGCCGCACGCACGCGGACGCCATCACGTTCGTCGTGCAACGCGGTGCCGAGCGCCGGTACAGCAGGCTCGCCGATCATTGCCAGAGCGTCGGCGGCCGCACCGCGAACCCATCCACTCTGGTCGCTGAGCAGCACGGTCATGGCTGGGATGGCACAGATTGCCCGCATTTGTCCGAGCGCCAACGGGGCCACACAGCGGATAGCGTCGTCTGGATCGCCGAGGGAGAGAAGCAGTGCAGGCATGGTGGCCTCTCGGCAGTCGGGACTCTGTTCGGCTACTGCAGCCAGGCCGCGCACCGCCCACCAGCGGTAGTCTGCATTGTCGGAAGTGTGGAGATCCAAAAGCAGGGCAAGGGCATCGCACTCGTGATCGGCAAGTTCGATGATGGCGGCCTCGGCCGCTTCGTCGTCGTCAGCCCCGATGGCCTGGAGCAATTGATCAAGTGAGACATCGGTCATGTCAGATAGTCCTCAATGGTTTGTAGGGTCCAGCCAGATGGCAGTGACAGAAAGTGCGCCGGGCAACCCGATCGGCAATCACTGCTACCGAAACCGGGCTGGGGCCAGACGGCCCCGGCCCGGCACAGTGCCCCAATCCAGGCACACTCCAGGCGCTGCAAACCGACCCTGTAGCGAAAAAAGACTGGCCGTTGCTGCGACGTAAGGTAATCGATGTGCCAGTGTAAACGTCTCTCAGCCGTTTGGGAACTCATATGCCGTCCAAGGCGGCTGCGCAGGCCGCCTGATCCCAACGCACTGCCCACGTAGATGTAGGATCCTGGATTCAGCCTGACCGGACCGAGTCCACCGGCTGTGATATCGAGTGCGCTCTCAAGATCGAACCAGAGCAGGTAGGTGCCTGGGCCTGATGGCAGCTTCTCCTCAAACAGCCTCCACATGATTTCATCATAACAGAGATGGGGCAAAAGTCAAGGGCTTTTTGGAACCTCTTTTGAAACCGGCTTGTCTTACCCACCCCCCGGCCTCCTCCCAGATTGGGAGGGGGAGAGCATGAGGCCTGTTGAGAAACGTCACTCCGACTCCCCTGCACGGTTCGGTGAGCTCTTCGCTGTCGCTTCCGCAGGACTCCGGAGCGAAGCGGAAGGAGCTGCGCACGGGCTGGAGGGGCACAAGGGGACTTTCGATACACAACCGTGGGGCAGAGCAGTTTGCCAGCAGTGTTTGATTGCAGTAGAATAATGTGGAGGTTTGCCGCGATAGCACAGACTGGTTTTTGGTGGAATGGTGTTTCCAATGAGCGTTCGTCAACCCGAATTGAAGACTCGTGACGTTATCGAGAGTGAGCGAACATATCTTGAGAAGTTGGCTGCTCTTCTTGCGCAGGACCTGGATTTCCACGGCCAGGACAGCGGGTATGCATCACACCGCTTTCATTCCTTCCCTGCGAAATTCCCCCCGCAGCTACCGCGTAAATTCATCGATGGATTGACCCGACCGGGCGATGTGGTCCTTGACCCGATAATGGGATCTGGGACCACAATTGTCGAGGCTTATCTGGCTGGCCGGCGTGCCGCGGGTTTCGACATCGACCCATTGGCGTTACTGGTCACGCGGGCAAAGGTCACACCGCTGTCAGCCGAACGAGTGGTTCATGAGAGCAACAGGGTATTGTGTCGGGCGCAATCTGTCGAGGAGTACGTGATCGGCTTTCTCAAACCGTACTTCGATCGAGATGGAGAAGGCATTTTCGCGTTGCCTGAGCTTCAGGATTCGATCCGGGACATCCATAATGAAGATCAGCTGGATCTGCTCACCACGTTGATTCAGGGTCGGCGCTTGCGAGACATAAGTGATTTGCCTTTTGATTTAGTCGTATAGATCGATCAACTTTTCCTATGATGTCAAACTTGCCTTTCTCCCCGATCCAATATCAGAACTGGCCGCTGCCCCAAGGGGTTGTCGATCTCTTTTTCGACGACGCGGCCGCAAAAAGGGATCTGGAACAGGAACTGCGCCAGTTATTCCGAACCTGGGGCTATGGCGAACTGATCCCGCCCACCTTCGAATATGCCGACACGCTGGCATCGGAAGGAGGTACGCAGCTTGCCGAGGATATGTACCGCTTCGTCGACCGGGATGGCCGTACCCTGGCCCTCAGGCCCGACCTGACGATACCCGCTGCCCGGGTTGTAGGTACCCGCCTGTTTGACCAGCCAATGCCCCTGCGCCTGTGTTACACCGGTTCGGTATTCCGATATGAAGCCCCGCAGGCGGGCCGGCAAAGGGAGTTCACACAGGCCGGCTTCGAATTGTTCGGCGCTGCATCACCGGAAGCCGATGCCGAGGTGCTTGCCCTGACCGCTGGGGCCCTCAGACTGTCTCAGGTCGAGGGTTTTCGGATAGTGATCGGTCAACTTGACTTTGTCCGAGGCCTGTTGGGAGAAACGGACGCCTCCCCCGAATACCTTGTCGAGCTGACAAATGCCATCGACCGCAAAAACCTGGCCGACCTGGAGGTTCTTGTGGACTCGCTGGGGGCTGCCGGGGCACTTCGAAACGCGCTGTTGGCGCTTCCCCGGCTCCAGGGTGGGGCTTCCGTGCTGGACGAGGCTGCGGATTTCTGCCTTAACGAAGCTATGACCGCAGCGCTGGGTCGCCTGCAGGATATCCACTTGCTTCTGGACGGCTACGGGCTGGATTCAGTGGTCGATTACGATCTGGGCGAGACGCGCGGCATGGAATACTACACTGGCATCAGTTTCAAGGCTTATGCACCGGGCCTCGGCTTTGCCATTTCCTCAGGTGGTCGCTACGATGATCTGGTCGGGCACTTCGGGCCATCACAACCGGCAGTGGGTTGCGCACTGTGGCTGGATCGCATTCTGCTGGTTCGCCAGCGCCAGGGCAGAATCGGACCAGGCACCCGACCTGATCTGGTGATCGCTGCTGCTGATAACCAGGACTGCCTGGGTCTCATGGCTGATCTGAGGCGCGGGGGTTTCCAGATCGAGCTGGAATTGTCAGGGCGGCAAGGGAACGAGCTGCGCCAATATGCCGCCGAGCGGGGAATCCCGCGTAGCGCCGTTTGCGCGGGCGACGGACAGGTGACCCTTTACATCGGTGAAACGGAAAAGAACCTTGGGATCGACGAGGTCTTGCGGGAGACCGAAGCATGGTAGATTCGCCGGCCGGTTCTCCAATGGAAGGAAAGCCGGAGGTCGGTCGATCGGCCGCGCGGTTGGTGGTTGCTCTGCCGAAAGGACGACTGCTCGACGAGGCGCTCGACAGCCTCACCCGGGCCGGCTATGGTCTGAATGCCGGGGAAAACGGACGTCGACTGGTCGTACCATCCTCAGATGCCCGTGTCAGTTACATATTGGCAAAACCTGCCGATGTCCCGGTGTATGTGGAGAATGGCGCGGCCGATCTGGGCATCGTTGGATTGGATGTTCTTCGTGAGAGCCAACGGGATGTTCTGGAGCCCCTGCAACTTCCCTTCGGGCATTGCCGGCTGGTGGTGGCAGGCCCGGCGCTTCGCTCGGAACGCCCCCTGCGTCTGGAGCCAAACCCGCGGGTGGCCACGAAATTCCCCGTGCTCACGGAGGCATTTTTCCGTCAGCGGGGCATCAGTGCCGAGATCATCCAGCTTTCGGGCTCTGTGGAGCTTGCTCCATTGGTGGATCTGGCAGATTTGATTGTGGATCTGGTCCAGACGGGTCGTACTCTGCGGGACAATGGGCTGGTGGAGTTGCGGATCATCCTGGAGAGCCAGGCCATGTTGATCGCCAATCGCGCTGCCTGGCGATTGAAGGCCACCGGGATGGCCGCCTTCGTTTCAGCGCTTCGGGATTCGGTCAACCCTTTGCAGGCAATCCAGGAATCGTCCGGTATGGGCCGTTGACCAGGTAGGTGGAAGACACATCATGTCAGAATTGATCGTGCGGGATGTCTCCAAATCGGAGATCAAACAGATCGCCGGCTGGTTTATCGAGGATCACGCTGACAATCCCATGTATGCCCGCATGTTTGGCGGAACCCTGCGGCGCCTGCTTTATCACAAGTGGGTCCTGCCCCGCTATCTGCAGAATGCGGCTTCGATCTGGCTGATCGAAGAGGGAGATGATGCAGTGGGTTATGTGGTGGTTGAAAGATCCGGTGCAGCGATTCACCTGGCAGATCTGGTTCTCTACGACGACGACCTTCGAGCAGAGGCAGTGGGCAAGATCGTGGCGCGAGCCAGGGACGTGGCCCAGGATAAGGGGTATCGCTATATTGGAACCGCACCCGGGAAGACTGACGAGGATCTTCTGCAAACTTATCGCGACAGCGGCTTTGAGTTTCTCGATTATTATCTTTGGGCCTTCAGCGGACAGGTGATGGATATCGATGCGCCCGAGGGCGTGGACCTTCCCTCGCTCGGTTTGAAGTCTTCTCTGGAACAGCGACTTCATTACCTTGGTATTGAGCTGGACGCCTCCGAGGTTGCGGCCCGGGATTTGATCGAAAGCAATTATCTGCCGAAGAAACCTGCCAAAAACCACGCCTTTGAGATTGAACTCACCCGGGCTGATGGCGGGACGCAGGGGATCGGCTATCTCTCGCCGCGACCTGATGAGCGCAAGGATGGTGTGCTGTCCCTGGTGCTCTCCACCGATCCCGCGTACTGGGGAACACCGCTTGAGGCACAGATCGTTGGCGCGTTTGCCAACGCCACTTCTGAAGATGAAACCGTGCCCGTGCGGGTCATGGTCAGTACAACGGCCCACGCCGAGCAATCGCAGGACGCATTTGCCGATATTGGCCTGGTGCGCGGCCTGGATGCCCGACCTGTGATGTACATTGATATCGAGGAAAGATGATCGTATTTCCCGCCATCGATCTCCGGCAAGGCCGGTGCGTTCGGCTCAAACAGGGCGATCCGGATGCCGAAACGCTGTTTTCCAATGATCCCGTGGCTATCGCCCGGCAGTGGGCCGCGGCGGGAGCCCAATGGCTGCACGTGGTCAACCTGGATGGCGCAATTGGCGATCAGAAGCATGATGCACCGAATCTGGTGCGGCTCCAGGAGATTGGGCGGGCAGTCAGTCTTCCGATTCAGTTTGGCGGTGGCTTGCGCACGCTGGATGATGTGAACCATGCGTTGGCCCTGGGAGCTGCAAGGGTAGTTCTGGGTACCGCCGCGGTCCAGAACCCGGAATTGCTTTCTGCTGCCATTGAACGATTTGGGCCGCAGGCAGTGGTAGTCGGTTTGGATGCCAGGAACGGGGTAGTTGCGACCCATGGCTGGCAGCAGAGCAGCGGCCGGGATGTCGTTGACCTGGCGCGGCTGATGGCAGATCGGGGCGTGGAGCGGGTCGTCTATACCGATATTGCCAGGGACGGCATGTTGAGCGGCGTGGACAGCAAAGGCACAGCTCGCCTGGCTGATGAGTGTGGACTCAAGGTGATTGCCAGTGGTGGGGTGCGCGATATGGAGGACATCCGTCGTCTGCAGGCGTTGGAAGCGCGTGGCATCGAGGGCGTCATCGTGGGGCAGGCCCTGTATACCGGCGCCCTGGCTCTGCCTGATGCGCTGCGGGTGGCGGACGGCTTCCAGAAGACCGCGGCCAGCGACACGGCGACGCTGCGACTAAGGAGCAATTGTGCTGGCAAAACGGATCATTCCGTGCCTTGACATAAAAGACGGTCGCGTTGTCAAAGGGATCAGTTTCGTCAACCTGCGGGATGCTGGCGATCCCGTGGAGCAGGCCAAGATCTATGACGCCGAGGGTGCGGACGAACTGGTTTTTCTCGATATCACGGCCAGTCATGAGCATAGAGACATCGTTCTGGACATGGTACGGACTGTGGCGGACCAGGTGTTCATCCCATTCACCGTCGGAGGTGGGGTGCGAACTGTTGAAGATATGCGGGCCATCTTGTTGGCCGGTGCCGACAAGGTAAGTATCAACTCGGCGGCGGTCCGCAATCCCCAGGTGGTCGCGGCTGGCGCGCGCGAGTTCGGTAGCCAGTGTGTAGTGGTTGCTATCGACGCCAAACACCGCTGGGCGGGGAGGTGGGAGGTGTATGTGAATGGCGGCCGGATTCCTGTTGGCCTTGATGCGGTCGATTGGGCCCGCCAGGTTGCCGAATTGGGGGCGGGTGAGATTTTGCTGACGAGCATGGATGCCGATGGCACCCAGGCCGGCTATGATGTCGAACTGACCAGGACTGTGGCGGAAACGGTGCCCATTCCCGTCATCGCTTCCGGTGGGGCCGGTTCGACCGAACATTTCCGGGCTGCCCTGGCCGAGGGGCGCGCCGATGCCGCGCTGGCCGCCACCCTGTTTCATTATCGCCAGCTGAGCATCGGAGAGGTAAAGGACTATCTGGCAATGCATGATGTCCCGGTCCGGCGGGTAATTTGATCCAATGATCAACTCAGTATTTGCCCGGAATATGCAGGAAGAGGCCTGGCATGAATGGCTTTGAAGATCTGCGCTGGGATAGCAACGGTCTGATTCCAGCTTTGGTACAGGACGCCAACAACCTGCAGGTATTGATGGTAGCCTACATGAACAGGGAAGCCCTGACGTTGACGCTGCAGACGGGCAATGTTCACTTCTGGAGCCGTAGCCGTCAGGAGCTATGGCGCAAGGGGGCTACCTCAGGCAACGTCATGGTTCTCTCTGAACTGTGGTACGATTGTGATGGCGACGCGATACTCGTGCAGGTCTGGCCTCAGGGTCCAGCCTGCCATACCGGCGAAGTCAGCTGTTTCTTCCGTCAATTGTCCCTTCGTGATTTTGAAGATGGGCCGGTTGGCGGCCGAGGCGTTGGTGAACCGGTATGGGAAATCGGGTGGCCTGCCCAGGCCGCCGAAGGGGACGCGTAGAGCGATGATGTTCCCGACCTGTGTTATCCTGGAAAGGACTGTCCTGTGAGTGATGTCTTGCTTGAGTTGTCGTCTGTGCTTGAGAAGCGTAAGCGCGAACTGCCCGAAGGCTCCTATACAGCCTACTTGATGACTGCCGGTGAAAACGAGATCCTGAAAAAGCTGGGCGAGGAAGCGGTCGAAGTGATTCTGGCTGCCAAGGATGAGGGTGATGAGCGGGTTATCTACGAGATGGCCGATCTGATATATCATGCACTGGTTCTGCTCGTGGACCGGGAGCTCTCCTGGCAGGATGTCGAGATCGAATTGCAGCGTCGTTATTCGTAAGGGTATGCGGGTGCCCCGGCATCCCTACCTGGAGGTGTGATCATGGCTGTAACCGCAGTAGTTGGCGCTCAGTGGGGTGATGAGGGAAAAGGACGGATTATTGACTACCTGGCCCAGGACGCGGACATGGTGATCCGCTTTCAAGGGGGAGACAACGCCGGGCATACGGTCATGAATTCCTACGGAACGTTCAAGTTGCACCTGATACCATCGGGTATTTTTAACCCGAAAACCCAATGCATTGTGGGAACGGCGACGGTGGTGAACCTGGCCACGCTTTTGGAGGAGATGGCGGATTTAGAAAATGCCGGCATAAACCTTGACAACCTCTGGCTCTCAGACAGGGCGCAGATGTTGATGCCCTATCATCGCCTCCTTGACGGGCTACAGGAAAGGGCCAGAGGTAGGTCGGCCATTGGTACCACCGGCCGCGGCATAGGACCGGCCTACAGTGATAAATCGGCCCGCTGGGGTCTCCGTCTGGGCGACCTGCATCATCCCGAATGGTTGCGAGACCGACTGGAACAGGTGGTTGAGCGAAAGAATCTGACCCTCGAACATTACGGCGCTTCCACGGTCGACGTGGACGACCTGTACGCCCTGTGTATGGCATGGCGTGAGGAGCTGGGCGATCGCATTGTGGATATCTATCCCATGGTGCGCCAGGCGGTCGAGGGTGATCAATCGGTCTTGCTGGAAGGCCAGCTGGGAGTGATGCGGGATATCGACTGGGGCATCTATCCCTATGTGACCTCGTCCAATCCGACGGCAGCCTTTGCCGCAGCAGGCGCCGGGCTGCCGGCCAGCAAGATCAGCCGGGCAGTTGGTGTGGTCAAGGCCTATTCGACGTGCGTGGGCGCGGGCCCCTTCCCTGTGGAACTGTTCGACGAGACCGGAGCCAGGATCCGGGAGATCGGTACGGAGTATGGCGCGACCACCGGGCGACCCCGTCGAGTCGGCTGGTTTGATGGCGTCGCCATCGATTATGCGGCCTGGCTAAACGGTTTCACCGATCTGGCGGTTACCAAGCTCGATGTTCTGGACGCATTGCCAGAACTGAAAATCTGTATTGGATACAAGCTGGGCGATGAAATCCTTCGGCACGTTCCGGATACCGCAACCCTTGAGATGGTGACACCGATCTACGAGACGTGGACAGGATGGCAGGAACCGACAACCGGTTGCCGCTCCTGGGATGATCTTCCCGAAAAGGCGCGAAGCTATCTGCGTCGTATCGAGGAGCTGGCCGGGGTGTCCATTAGCTGGGTTTCCGTCGGACCGGAGCGCGAGGAGATGTTTTCTGTCTAATGACATGTTGGAATATTGACATAATGACATGACTTCTTTCGACCACTCCACCTATCTCTCCCCCTTGACCTGGCGCTATGGCTCGGACGCCATGCGTGCTATCTGGTCTGAACGAAATAAGCGTCTCTTGTTACGCCGTTTTTGGGTAGCACTGGCGACTGCTCAGCATGAGGCTGGTTTGGTGAGCGCCGGGCAACTGGCAGATCTGCAAGCGCACCAGGATCAGGTTGACCTCGATCGAGCAGCAGCTATCGAAGCCGAGATCAAACATGACTTGATGGCGGAGATCCGTACCTACGCAGAGCAGTGCGCCACAGGGGGAGGGATAATTCACCTTGGCGCTACCAGTGCTGATGCGTTGGACAACGTGGAGGCTCTACGACTGCGAGAGTCCACCGATCTCTTGTTGGAACGCCTCGGTGGCTTGCTGACGGCGCTGGTTCAACAGGTAGAGCGTTTCGCGGGGACTCCTGCCATCGGGTTTACCCATCTCCAGCCGGCCGAGCCCACGACCGTTGGCTACCGCCTGGCTCAGTACGGCTACGACCTGTTGCTCGATTGGCGGGAACTCCAGCGGGTGGGGGCAGGGATCAGGGGAAAGGGCCTGCGCGGAGCGGTCGGGACATCGGCTTCGTATAGCCAATTAATGTTGGGGAGCAGCTGGACGCCCGGGAAACTGGAGCAGCGGGTACTGGAATTGCTTGAACTTGAGGCTCATTCAGTTGGTACGCAGGTATACCCGCGCAAGCAGGACTGGTTGATCGTCAACGCGCTGGCAGGGTTGGGGCAATCGATCTACCGGATGGCTTTTGACCTGCGCCTGTTGCAGGCGCCGACTCTGGGGGAGTGGAGCGAGCCCTTCGGTGCCCAGCAGGTTGGCAGCAGTGCTATGCCCTTCAAGCGTAACCCCATCAACAGCGAGAATATGGACAGTCTGGCGCGCCAATTGGCGGCTCTTCCCAGAATCACCTGGGACAATGCAGCGCACAGCCTGTTGGAGCGTACCCTGGACGACTCGGCCAACCGCCGCATGGTGTTGCCCGAGGCGTTTTTACTCGCCGACGAGCTGGTGCAGAGAGCCACTCAGGTGGCATCTGGACTGGTCGTTCGGCAAGATGTTGTGGCACGGAATCTGGAAAGCTACGGGGTCTTCGCAGCGACGGAACGCCTGTTGATGGAGGCAGTCCGGGCTGGAGGCGACCGCCAGGAGCTTCATGAGGTGATCCGCAAGCACAGCCTGTCTGCCTGGGAGGCGTTGAGGCGGGGAGAACCCAATCCCCTTGAGGAATCGTTGGCTGAGGATCCTGATTTCAGGGCCTTGCTATCCCGCGAACTCATTCGGTCCTTTCTTCGCGTCGATGATTATGTGGGCGACGCGCCCGAGCGGGCATTGGCCCTTGCGGCCGCGGTTAGACAGGCCCTCAATCTGGTGTAGGAGGGTTTGGACCACGAAGGCGCGAAGGTCCGCTAAGAGACACGAAGCGCGAAGGGCGCGAAGGGCGCGAAGGACACGGGGACAACGGCGGTGCGAACACGTCACTCCCGCGGCCGCTAGTACAGCCCGGCGTAAATAGCTCCAGAGTTGTCACTCCTTCGACTTCGCCGCGTTCGGGAGGGATCGGACGGCTCGGGGCACCGCTCAGGACAGGTCTGAGCGGGTCGATCATACTTCCATCACGATAAGACAACGCCAGCGAAGAGTCTCGCGGCACATGTATCGCGAGATGCTTCGGCTGGTATTGGCCACTCGAACGGGCATCGGATTGCCAGCAACGGTTCCTCTCCTGGTCGGGTTTCGTGCCAGACCCGCTCAGCATGACGATGGACTCAACCATTGGTTTACTTACGCTTATGTGTACTAGCAAGCGTGCCGTGGCGTGCTGGCGTAGCCTGCGCGGGCGCCTTTCCTTTCGGGCCTGCGGAAGCGCCAGAGAACCGGATTGACAATCGTTTACCCACTGTGGTAGAGTCGACCTACCGGTGAGCCGATCCTTTCGATCGATAATCACTCGCCGTGTATCGAGGTGACATCCATGACTTCCCGGTCGGAAACGACATCCGCCGAAGCAACGCCGGTGCGCTACAGGCTTGTGGCGCTTGATCTGGATAGTACGCTCCAGCCTGACGGCACCCTTCATCCAGCCGACATAATCGCCATCAGAACGGCCCATTCTCTGGGGGCCAAGGTCTCCCTGGTTTCGGCAAGACCACCCAGGGTGGCCCATCGTTACTGGGCCCAGCTCGGTCTGGGCAGCCCGATTATCGCATTCAACGGCGCCCTGGTATACGACTTCCCGACTCAAAAACCTGTCGCAGGCCAGGCAATTGAGCCAGAAGACCTGGTCGAGATTCTACGGATCGTGGCGGACTTTGATTCGGGACTTGGAATCGGTTTCGAAAGCGCCACTTCCTGGGCGACCAATCGTTTTGGCCCTGTGGCAGAGTGGCGAGCCAAAGAAATCGGGCAGTGGCCAGCTGAGATTGGCGATCTGGACGCATTCCTGCAGAAGCCCGTGTTCCAGGTTTGGATTGATGTCGACGATGACAGCATGGTGCAATTGGAGCCTAAATTGAGCGCGATTGGTTTGACGTTGATGCGATATACCCATCCCGACCGGCTCTTGCTGCGCTCCAGAGCGGCATCGCGCGGTTGGGCTCTCTCCACGCTCGCCCACGACCTGGGCGTTGAAAGCTTCGAGGTCATGGTGGTTGGCGGTGGCGGGTTGGAGCGTTCCCTGGTCCAGGCGGCGGCGTTTTCCGTTGTTACCTCCGCGGTCAGCGATCTGGACAACTCGATCGCTGTTTCGGAGAATATCGCCTATTCCAGCGGCGTCGCCGAGGCGTTCAAACGGTTTCTGGTTGAAGATAGTTGATCGCCGACAAGCACCGGTGATTTCCTTTCGCGGTAGGACAACTGACAGGGTTGTCCTACTTTTCTTGGAGGCAAGATGATGCTAACGCGGGCGCTGCTGAGCGTGGCGGACAAACAGGGGTTGATTCCGCTCGCAGAAAGACTTCAGGCGATGAAGGTAACGCTGATCGCCAGTGGCGGCACTGCCCGCGCCCTTCGCAAGGCTGGCTTGCCCGTCACCGACGTCAGCCAGGTTACCCGGTTCCCTGAGATCCTCGACGGCCGGGTGAAGACGCTGCATCCGGCGATTCACGCCGCTATCCTTGCCCGGGACACCGAGGAACATCTGTCCCAACTGGCTGGGCTTGACCTGAGCCCGGTGGACCTGGTCGTATGCAACCTTTACCCGTTTGCTGACACCGTGGCAGAACCTGGTGTCACGCTGACAGAGTCGGTGGAGCAGATCGATATCGGTGGCGTTGCATTGCTGCGGGCAGCGGCAAAAAACTTTGAACGGGTAACTGTTGTCTGCGATCCCCGGGATTACCACCGGGTTAGCCAGGCTTTGGAGCAGAAGCAGGTGGACGAGGGGTTGCGGCGGGAGCTTGCCCTGAAGGCCTTCCGCCACACCGCAGCCTACGATGCCGCCATCGCAGATTATCTGGCGGGGGAATTCGCTCCCGACAATCCGTTGCCCGAGACCCTGAATCTTTCCTTCCAGCAGGCCCAGTCCCTGCGCTACGGCGAGAATCCCCACCAGGAGGCCGCGCTCTACACGCCGACGGGCCAGGCCCTGCCATTCGAGCAACTGGGGGGCCAGGCCATGAGCTACAACAACTGGCTCGATATGGACGCGGCCTGGGGCCTGGTCCAGGAGTTCGAACGGCCCACCGTTTGCATCATCAAACACACCAACGCCTGTGGGGCGGCCAGCGCTGCCACCCTGGCCGAGGCCTACCCCCTCGCCCTGGCATCCGACCCGGTGTCCGCCTTCGGCAGCATTGTCGCGGTGAATCGAACAGCCGAAGTGGATCTGGCCGAAGCCATGGCAGACCTGTTCGTAGAGGTGGTGATTGCTCCCGACTATACGGAGCCGGCCCTGAAGCGATTCAGGCGCAAGAAAAACCTGCGAATTCTGAGATCGAGTGGCGGGCCTGCACAGGATCTCGCATTGCGTACGATCCAGGGAGGAATGCTGGCACAGACACCGGACGGGCAGCTGGAAATAGCTGTTGACTGGCAGGTTGTCACCGAGCGCACGCCGACGCCAGATGAGCTGCTGGACCTGGAATTTGCCTGGCGGGTCGCAAAGCATACCAAATCCAACGCGATCGTCTTTGCCAAGGGGCAGGCGACGGTGGGTGTTGGCGCCGGTCAGATGAGCCGGGTCGACTCGGTCTATCTGGCGGCGCGGCGGGCCGGTGACCGGGCCCAGGGCGCCGTGATGGCGTCTGATGCCTTTTTCCCCTTTCCAGATGGTATTGAGGCGGCGGCTGAAGCGGGTGTGATTGCGGTCGTGCAACCTGGTGGTTCAAAAAGGGATGACCAGGTCATTGCTGCCTGCAATCGTCTGGGAATCGCCACGTGCTTTACCGGCGCCCGGCACTTCCTGCATTGACAATTGATCGGTCTCCTGACCCCTTCCCCAGCCCCTCCCCGGTTCGGGGAGGGGAGACGGGATGGCACTACCCCGGGAGAAAGGTCATTCTCCAACCTTAAAAATCCAGGCGATGCAGGGAATCGATGCGATACGGGTTGACAAGGAGAGATACACCTGTTATACTTGCCGCAAGTTAGTTCTTGCACATTCGCGAGGTTCAATACAGATGATTTTCAGCCTGGTTCTTATTAGCCTTCTCATTATTGAGCTCCTGGTCATTATTCGGGAGCCGGTACTGGCTGGGAGGCCGATAGGGCGCTAGGCGAACAAGCCCAAGGAAGCGATAAACCCCTCCCAGCATCGGAGGGTTTTTTATTTTTTGGGTCATGTAAGATAACTGAATGATGGCGAGATAGCTACCGTCATCCTCGGCAATCGGCAACGGATTGCCGACCGTGAAGCGACGACGCCTCAGTAGACTGCACTCTTTGAGAGACCAAGGTTGGTCCGGTGAGTGTCTGCTGGGGTATTTTATTTGCCAAAGAATTGACTGGCAACGAAAGGTGCAAACCTATGGAACGAACCGGTGCTCAAATTGTCTGGGAAAGTATGCTGCTTGAGGGAATCGATGTGATTTTCGGCCATCCTGGCGGCGCTATTCTTCCCACGTACGATGCCCTTCCTCAATATCCCATTCGACACATTCTTGTCCGGCATGAACAGTGTGCTGCTCATATGGCCGACGGCTATGCCCGGGCAACCGGCAAGGTCGGGGCGTGCATTGCCACCAGTGGACCTGGCGCTACCAACCTGATTACCGGCCTGGCAACCGCCATGATGGATTCTGTGCCCATTGTCGCGGTCACCGGGCAGGTGCCGACCAGCATGCTGGGCAACGATGCCTTCCAGGAGACCGATGTCACCGGCGTTAGCATGCCCGTCACTAAACACAACTACCTGGTGACCGATGTCAAGGACCTGGCCGAGGTGATGGCAGAGGCCTTCTACGTGGCACGAACCGGCCGGCCCGGTCCGGTGCTGGTCGATATCTGCAAGGATGTCCAGAACGACTCGACTGAGTTCCAGTATCCGGAGAAGCTCTCGCGGCCTGGCCTGCACAAAATGCCCGAATTCAATCCGGCAGACGTTTCCGCGGCAGCAGATCTCATGAATGCTGCAAACAAACCGCTGTTCATGGTCGGTCATGGGGTGCAGATGGGCGGGGCCGAACAGGAATTACTGGCCCTGGTGGAAAAGGCTGACATTCCGGTGGTGACCACCCTGTTGGGACTGGGCGCCATTCCTGAAACCCATCCTCTGGTTCTGGGCATGAGCGGTATGCATGGCGAAGCGGCCACGAACCATGCTGTACAGGAATGTGATGTTTTGATAGCGGTCGGCATGCGCTTTGACGATCGGGTCACCGGCCGGCTCGACGAGTTCGCACCTCGGGCTAAGATCGTGCACTTTGAGATGGACCCATCGGAGATTGGCAAAAACGTTTCTCCCGATCTGGCTGTCCTGGGCGACTGTAAGCAGACCCTGGGTGCCCTCGTGCCGCAGGTCGAGAACATTCGTCATCCAGAATGGCGGGGAATCATCCAGGGGTGGCAGGAGGAAACCTACCGGCTGGATATCGCCGATCAAGAGGTGGATGAGTTGATCCCACCCTTTGTGATGCGCCAGCTGTGGCATGTCACAGGAGGCGATAGCCTGATCGTGACCGATGTTGGCCAACATCAGATGTGGGAGGCACAGTATTTCACCCACGAGCGGCCCCGTCAGTTGCTCACCTCTGGTGGCCTGGGCACCATGGGTTACGGCATGCCAGCCGCCATGGGCGCCAAGGTCGGTATGCCCGACGAACTGGTCTGGGCGGTGGTAGGCGACGGTGGTTTTCAGATGACCTTGCAGGAGCTGGGAACCATTGCCCAGGAGCAAATCGCCGTGAAAATCGGCATCATGAACAACGGTTTTCTGGGCATGGTAAGGCAGTGGCAGCAGCTTTTCTACGACAAACGTTATGCCGGCACACCGATTCTCAGTCCAGACTACGTCAAACTGGCGGACGCCTACGGAATCCCGGCATTAAGGGTAACATCTAATGACGAGGTTGCCGGCGCGATCAAACAGGCGAACGAGTACGACGGTCCCTTCCTGGTGGAGTTCCGGATCAAGGAAGAGGTCAACGTATACCCCATGGTACCGGCAGGTGCCAACGTGGGTCAGATGATTCGGCGACCGGAGCCTGCCATTGTGCAGGGTTATTCGGGCGTCAAACCCAGCTGGTGAAGCGCAGCCAGAAGACGGCGGACAACAGACCGCCGACCGCAGCCAGACGACGGCGGTCGCTGGTGCATCACCTCAACTGCGTAACATCAGTTGATAAGGTACAAGATTAAGGAGTGAGGACCCGTGAAACATACTGTGGTTGCCTGGATGGAGGATAGGCCCGGGGTACTGACCCGAGTCGCCAGCCTGTTCCGCCGACGCAACTTCAACATCGAGAGTCTTGCCGTCGGCCATACGGAGACGCCTGGCATTAGCCGGATGACGTTTGTGGTGGACGGTGACCAACGCATGGTAGACCAGACCGTGAAGCAGCTTGAAAAACTGGTGGACGTCACCGAGGTACATGATGTCACCGAGAAACCAGTTGTCATGCGTGAGTTGGCGCTGATCCGCGTCAAAACAACACCTGAAACGCGGCCGGAAGTCATGCAGATCGTCAATATCTACCGCGCCCAGATCGTCGACGTGGCCCTCGATTCCCTGGTAATTCAAGCCGTCGGACGGGATGACCGGGTCGACAGCCTGGTGGAGTTGTTGAGCCACTTCGGGATCATGGAATTGACCCGAACCGGGCGCGTTGCTATAACCCGGGGGCGCACAACTACCAACGGCAACGGTCGCAAGATGGGAATCTAGATCGACATAACCGTGACGGATTGCGCGTCGATCCTTTCCCTTTCTTCTGTCCGTTCCACACTCTATTACACATTTTAAGGAGAAATATGGCAACCCTCTATTACGAAAAGGATGCAGACCTGGGCCGGCTGGGTGGCCGCAAGATCGCCGTGATTGGCTATGGCAGCCAGGGGCATGCCCATGCACAAAATCTGAGCGATAGTGGCATGGATGTACGCGTCGGTCTGTACGAAGGTTCCGACAGCTGGGACAAGGTGATAGCCGATGGATTGACGGTCAAGACTGTAGCTGAGGCTGCTGCTGAGGCCGACATTATCATGATTGTCATTCCAGACACCAGGCAATCCCAGGTGTACAAGGATAGCATTGAACCCCATCTCGAACCAGGCAACACGTTGATGTTCGCTCATGGTTTCAACATCCGATACGGGCAGGTCGTTCCTCCGGATTTCGTGGATGTGAGCATGATCGCACCCAAGGCGCCCGGACACAGACTGCGCGAGGTGTACACCGAAGGCCAGGGAACCCCTGCACTGTTGGCCGTCTATCAGGACTCCAGCGGCAATGCCAGGGCCGATGCTATCGCCTATGGGGCCGCCATCGGATGCGCCAGGGCCGGACTGCTGGAGACAAGCTTTGCAGAAGAGACCGAGACCGATCTCTTCGGTGAGCAGGCCATCCTTTGTGGTGGCGTCAGCGAACTGGTAAAGGCCGGCTTCGAAACGCTGGTCGAAGCCGGTTATCAGCCCGAGGTAGCTTATTTTGAATGCATGCATGAACTCAAGTTGATCGTGGACCTCTTCTATCGGGGTGGCCTCAGCTACATGCGCTATTCGGTGAGTGATACCGCTGAACATGGCGACTACTACAGCGGTGAAAAGGTAATCACTGACGACACTCGTCATGCGATGAAGGGCATTCTTGCGGACATACAATCGGGTGCCTACGCCGAGGAGTGGATCGAGGAGAGCGCTAAGGGGCGCCCCTGGTTCAACGAGAAACGCCAGCAGGAACGCAACCACCAGATCGAGGAGGTGGGCAAACAACTGCGCGAGATGATGCCCTGGCTGGATCCGGTTGTCGTCGAGTAAGCATTTCAATTTTGAGGAGATCACACCCATGGAAACCAACGGCCCCGTAGGGACTGCACCTGATCAAGACGTTGTAGTATTCTTCGACACCACCTTGAGGGATGGCGAGCAATCGCCTGGTGCAACCTTGAATACCCAGGAGAAGCTTGAGATCGCGCGCCAGCTATCCCGCCTGGGAGTAGATATCATGGAAGCGGGTTTTCCCGCTGCATCCCAGGGCGACCTGGACGCCGTTCGTACTATTGCTGAGACGGTCGGACGGGAACCCCGGATCGACAAGTCGGGCAAGGCCGCGCCACCGCCCGTCATATGCGGGTTGGCGCGGGCCAACAAGAGCGATATCGACAAGGCGTGGCAGGCTGTCAAGGCCGCCGACCGTCCTCGCATTCATACGTTCCTGGCAACCTCACCGGTTCACATGGAGTTCAAGCTTCGCATGAGTCCCGATGAGGTGGTCGAACGGACGCGCGAGATGGTGGCCTACGCCAAAAACCTGTGCGACGACGTGGAATTCTCTCCTGAAGATGCCGGACGGAGCGATCCCCGGTTTCTCTACCTGGTTCTGGCAGCTGCCATCGAGGCCGGGGCCACAACCCTCAATATCCCCGATACAGTGGGCTACACTGTGCCCGAGGAATTCCAGAAGCTGATCCATGACATCCGGGAAAACACACCCGGGGCCAAGGATGTGGTGATCTCCGTTCATTGCCACGACGACCTTGGCCTGGCGACTGCCAACACCCTGGCGGGCGTCGAGGCTGGCGCCCGTCAGGTGGAGGTTACTGTTAACGGTATCGGCGAGCGGGCCGGCAATACGAGCCTGGAAGAGGTGGCCATGGCGCTCTTCACCCGCCATCAGGTGTACGAGCTTGATAGCAATATTATCACCCAGGAGATCCACCGAAGCAGCGATATGGTGAGTCGTTTCACGGGCATGGTGGTGCAGCCGAACAAGGCAATTGTTGGTGCCAACGCTTTTGCCCACGAAGCGGGCATTCATCAGGATGGCATGCTCAAGCACAAGCGCACCTATGAGATCATGGATTCCACTACCATCGGATTGACTCAGAGCAAGTTGGTGATGGGAAAACACTCAGGACGCCATGCATTTCGGGTGAAACTGGAAGAGATGGGCTACCGCCTGGAATCCGGGGACTTGAACGAGGTCTTCAAACGATTCAAGGATCTGGCGGACAAAAAGAAGGTTGTAACCGATGGCGACCTGGAGGCTTTGGTCGGCGATGAGCTGTATCAGCCGCCGGAGACCTGGCAGATCGAGGATATTCAGGTGCAGTGCGGTACCAGCGCAATACCGACAGCCGTGGTCCGGCTTCGCAACCTGGAGACGGGAGAGGTCGTGACCGATGCTGGTTTTGGAGCCGGTCCTGTGGACGCTGTTTATCAGGGCATCAACCGCATCGTCGGCGTGCCCAACCGGCTCGTAGAGTTCGTCATCCAGGCCATCGACGAGGGGTTGGATGCGGTCGGTGATGTTACGATCCGAATCGAGTCGGAAGAGCCTGTAGGTATGGCAGAACGGGTTCATGGTGGCCGCGGACGGCGGATCTTCTCCGGCCGCGGCGTGGACACCGATATCGTGGTTGCCAGTGCCAAAGCAAATATGCAGGCGCTCAATAAGCTACTGGCTGCCAAAGAGGAAAGCGAGTCGGTTGTGGCCGTCGGAGTCTAGCGGAGAACCTGTAGTTGGAAGCGCGAGCGGCTCACTGGTCCGCAAGCGCGCCGGCAAGGTTGCTTTGGTTTTGAGCGGTCGAAGTGTGCGAACGGGTCAAATGCCGCCCTTCGAAGTCCTCCCGGACCGCCGACCTCACGGTCCGCCTGCTGGCGTAGCTCACGCACCGCCTGCTGGCGTGCTAGCGAGGCTCAGGATGTCATTTGACCCTTGTTTTTACCAGGTGAGTAACTCCAGTTACCCATTCAGGAGGATATTATGATGAGCGAGAAAAGCTCCGAACACCAGAGGCGAAGATCGCCGCGGTGTAAGGCGCTGGAAGAGACGTTGGCACGGCGTTATGACCGCGACGATCAAGCCCATGAAGGGCCCTGGGCTTCGGCCTGGGATCATGAGGGTCTTTCGATCGTTTCGAAGTCATGACAGCCAATCAACCAAGGACATTGTTAGAAAAGGTGTGGCAGCCCCATGTCGTCGTGCAAGACGCGGGCGCGCCAGCTGTATTATACATCGACACCCATTTGATCCATGAGGTAACCTCGCCCCAGGCTTTCGCCATGTTGCGGGAGCGAGGCCTGCCAGTCCGGCGTCCCGACCGTACCTTTGCCACCATGGATCACGCGATTCCCACCAGAGAACCGGTGACCGACATGACCTTATGGCCAGACGTATTGGCCAATCAGGTGCAGACTTTGCGGGAGAATTGTCGCGAGTTCGGAATCACACTTTGGGACATCGAAGGGGATGTGCAGGGTATTGTGCACGTGGTAGGGCCGGAAATGGGTGTTACTCAACCGGGGATGACCATTGTCTGTGGTGACAGCCACACCAGCACCCATGGGGCGTTCGGCGCCCTGGCATTCGGTATCGGTACCAGCGAGGTGGGCCACGTGTTGGCGACCCAGTGTCTGTTGCAAGGCAAAGCGAAGACCTTTGCGATCACCGTGAATGGTACTCTGGGTCCAGGTGTCACGGCGAAGGACATCATCCTCGCCGTGATTGCCGAGAACGGTGTCGATGGCGGGCGGGGCTACGTGTTCGAGTACCGGGGCAGTGCCATCGAGCAGCTCAGCATGGCGAATCGCATGACCATCTGCAACATGAGCATCGAGGGTGGGGCCCGGGCAGGCATGATTGGCCCCGATGATACGACTTTTGAGTACCTGCAGGGACGACCCTATGTGCCCGATGGGCCTGATTGGCAAGAGGCTGTGGCTGGCTGGCGCCTGCTGTGCACAGATGAAGGCGCCAAATTCGATCGGGAACTGGTGCTGGACGCTTCTCAGCTTCAACCGATGGTTACCTACGGCACCAACCCCGGCCAGGGGGTCGCCGTTACCGGCCATGTGCCCCGCGCCGGCGAGGTGGACGACCCGGCCCGGCGACGCAGTCTTCTCAGTGCTCTGGCGTATATGGGACTCCAGCAAGGCCAGGCCATGGAAGGGCAGCATGTCGATGTCGTGTTCATCGGTTCATGTACCAACGGCCGTATCGAGGACCTGCGTGAGGCTGCCGCATTGATCAAGGGCCGGCGCGTCGCGGATCACGTGCGGGCGTTGGTTGTGCCTGGGTCCAAGGCGGTCAAGGCCCAGGCCGAGAAAGAAGGGCTCGACCGGATCTTCAGTGAGGCAGGCTTTGAATGGCGCGCCGCCGGTTGCAGCATGTGTCTTGCCATGAACGAGGATAAGGCGGGGCCGGGGAAATATGTGGCAAGTACCAGTAATCGTAACTTTCAAGGTCGCCAGGGGCCAGGATCCCGTTCGCTGTTGATGAGTCCCATTATGGCGGCCGCCGCCGCGGTCAACGGACAGGTCGTGGATGTGAGGGAGTTGCTGTAAGCAGTGTTGTACATTCAGATGTCAGATTTCCCAAACAGTTTCCAGAAAGGTTTTCAATGGAACCATTTGTCAGGCTAAGTGCAACGGCCGTGCCTCTACGAGCCGAAAACGTCGATACCGATCAGATCATCCCGGCCCGTTATCTGACGGCGGTGACCAGGGATGGCATGAGCGATGGGCTTTTCGCTGCCTGGCGCTTCCGGGCCGATGGTTCTGCCAATCCCGACTTTGTCTTGAACCATGCTGAGTACAGCGGTGCACAGGTGCTGGTTGCCGGTCGGAACTTCGGCAGTGGCTCGAGCCGCGAGCACGCCGTATGGGCACTGACCGAATACGGTTTCCGTGTGGTTATCACGCCCGGATTCGCCGATATTTTCTATAACAACGCGCTCAAGAATGGCCTTCTGCCGGTGGTCCTGCCTGAGGGCACCGTCAATATGCTGCTGGATTTGCTGGAGGAAGCTCCCGATACGGTCGTGCAGGTCGATCTGGTCGACCAGTTCGTCAGGCTTGCCGATGGACAGCAGATCGGGTTCCAACTCGATCCTTACTGCAGACAGTGTCTCATGCAGGGACTCGACGATCTTGGCTACCTGCTGTCGAAGGGCGCGGCGATTGGCGAGTACGAAGAAAGTGAGAAGTCCTTTTGAAGGCAAGAATCACTGTGCTGCCCGGTGACGGGGTCGGACCGGAGGTGACAGCCGAGGCGGTCAATATACTGGAAGCCGTCGGTCAGATCTATGGGCATAAGTTCCAGTTCGACCAGGCCTTATTGGGAGGCTGTGCCATCGACCAGACGGGCCAGCCGTTGCCGCTCGAGACCTTGGGTTTATGCCAGGCGGGCGACGCGGTCCTGCTTGGCGCGGTCGGAGGGCCAAGGTGGAGCGACCCAACAGCGGCAGTGCGGCCTGAACAGGGTTTGCTTGGGCTGCGAAAACAACTTGGCCTGTTCGCCAATTTACGCCCGGTTAAGCTGACGCCCTCCTTGCTGCATTGCTCGACGATCAAACCTGAGGTGCTTGCGGGAGTCGATCTCCTGGTCGTTCGGGAGTTGACAGGAGGAATCTATTTCGGGCCCCGCCTGGAATCTGAGGCTGTCACCGGGCGCGGGGAGGCCTTCGACACCATGCTCTATCACCGGCAGGAGATCGAGCGAGTGGCGCGGGTGGCGGCCGAGGCGGCCCAGGCCCGGCGAAGGTCTCTGGCTTCGGTAGATAAGGCAAACGTTCTGGCCAGCTCTCGCCTCTGGCGGCAGGTCGTCACCGGCGTGATCGAGTCGGAATACCCCGAACTATCCCTGGAGCATGTATTGGTCGATGCCATGGCGATGCACTTGATCCGGCGGCCTGCTGCATTTGATGTCGTGCTGGCAGGCAACCTTTTCGGAGACATTATCACCGATGAGGCCAGTATGTTGGCCGGAAGTTTGGGCCTGCTGCCCAGCGCCAGCGTTGGAAAAGATCTCAATCGGTTAGATCTTCCGCGGGGATTGTATGAACCTATCCACGGATCGGCGCCCGATATCGCCGGGCAGGGCATTGCCAATCCGCTGGCAGCCATCCTCAGTGCCGCCATGTTGCTGCGCCATTCCCTGGGATTGGATGCAGAGGCCGGGGCGGTCGAGGCTGCCGTGGCGGCGGTGTTGGACCAGGGTCTCAGGACCATCGACATCGGCGAGCTAAATGCTTCTGTGGTAGGCAGCGCTGCCATGGGTGAGGCGGTGTGCAACGCTGTGACTGAAGGGAGAAGAGGACATTGACTGACTTTCGACCACCGATTCAACTTTATGATACGACCTTGCGGGATGGTACCCAGGGTGAAGGGATCAATTTTAGCTGCGACGATAAGCTGCGCATCAGCAGGCGCCTCGACGCGCTGGGCATCCATTACATCGAAGGCGGCTGGCCCGGTTCAAACCCGAAGGACATCGAGTTCTTTCAGCGGGCCAGACAGGAGCTGAACCTGAAGAATGCACGGGTTGCCGCTTTTGGAAGTACCTGCCGGGCAGGCAAGGATCCAGCTGACGATCCCCAGATTCGCCTTCTGGTAGATGCCGCAATGCCCGTGATTACGATTTTCGGCAAGACCTGGGATCTCCATGTGCACAAGGTGATAAGAACAACGCTGGATGAGAACTTGCGCATGGTGGGCGCCAGCACGGCCTATTTGAAGGATTTTTGTGAGGAGTTCATCTATGACGCCGAGCATTTTTTCGATGGCTACAAGGCCAACCCCGACTATGCGCTGGCGACACTGAAGGCTGCCGCCGATAACGGCGCCGACTCACTGGTCCTCTGTGACACCAATGGTGGCACACTCTATTGGGAAGTTGGCGAGATTGTGGAGGTCGTCCGTGGTTACCTCGGGAAGATCGGTTACTCCGGAGTCCTGGGTATCCATACCCACAACGATAGCGACGTTGGCGTGGCCGCCGCCCTGGAGGGCATCCGGCGAGGCTGCACCCACGTCCAGGGGACGATCAATGGCTACGGGGAACGCTGTGGCAACAGCAATCTGACCAGTATCATTGCCAATCTGAAGCTAAAAATAGGCATCGATTGTGTTAGCGACGAGCAGCTCACCAGTTTAAGCGAGGCGGCTCATTTTGTGGCGGAAATGGCCAACCTGCAGCCGCCGGCCCATACAGCTTTTGTCGGACGCTCGGCCTTTGCCCACAAGGGTGGCACCCACGTTAATGCAGTCGTCAAGGTGGAACGCAGTTACCAGCACATTGACCCGGCACTGGTCGGCAACCAGAAACGCGTCGTCGTGAGTGAGTTGAGCGGCAAGGATAATATCGCTGTCAAAAGAGCCGAGTTTGGCCTCGATGGGCTCGGACTCGATCAGGAGCGGCGAGTTCTCATGCGCATCAAGGAACTGGAGAATCAAGGATATGCTTTCGAGGGCGCGGATGGTTCGGTTGCCCTTCTGCTCCGGCGGCTACAGGATGGTTACGAGCCTCCGTTTGACCTGCTGCGTTATCGGGTAAGTGTCGATCACCAAAATGGCCAGGGGTTGACCGATGCAACCGGTGGCGAGGTCGATCTCTTTGCCATTTTTGCTCAGGCCACGGTCAAGGTGCGGGTTGCCGGTCGGGTGATCCATACTGTCGCTGAGGGCAATGGTCCGGTCAATGCACTGGATGCGGCTTTGCGCAAGGCTTTGCTGGAGTTCTATCCTGAGCTGGCAGAGGTGCATCTTGTCGACTACAAGGTACGTATTCTGGACAGCCACGCCGCTACAGGTGCAGTTGTTCGGGTGCTGATTGGCTCCACCGATGGACAACATCGCTGGAGCACCGTCGGCGCCAATACCAATATCATTGAAGCCAGTTGGCAGGCGCTGGTCGACAGTGTTGAGTATGCGTTGCTGGGCCTGAATCGAGCAGAATCGAAAACCGATCAGGTTTCCAGGGTTTCGGTGGTGGAAGCCCTTCCCGCCTGAATCAAGCGGGCTCACTTCTCCTTCTCAAACCCAGAAATCGAGGCACCATGACCCGATCAAATCGTTCTTCCAATGGCAACAGCAGGCCCATGCGGTCTGATCAGATCAAGCGTGGCATCGAACGGGCACCCCATCGATCGCTGTTGAAGGCAACGGGCGTTTCTGACGCCGATATGGAAAAACCCTTCATTGCGATCGCCAATTCCTACGTTGATATCGTGCCGGGGCACGTGCATCTTCAGGCCTTTGGTGAGATTGTCAGGGAGGCGATCCGCGAGGCAGGTGGTGTACCATTCATGTTCAATACCATCGGCGTGGACGACGGTATTGCGATGGGCCACCTTGGCATGAAATACAGTCTGCCCAGCCGGGAGTTGATCGCCGACTCGGTGGAAACCATGGTGGCTGCCCACTGCTTTGATGGCATGATCTGTATTCCAAATTGCGACAAGATCACGCCCGGAATGTTGATGGGAGCGATGCGGGTTGATGTGCCCACTATCTTCGTCAGCGGCGGGCCGATGAAGGCCGGTGTGACATCAACGGGAAAGGTGGTTGACCTGATTTCAGTCTTCGAAGGGGTGGGTGCCGTGCAGAGTGGCACTATGACGCCGGCGGAGTTAAAAGAAATCGAAGATGTTGCCTGTCCCACCTGCGGATCCTGTTCAGGGCTTTTTACAGCCAATTCGATGAATTGCCTCTGTGAGGCATTGGGCATTGCCTTGCCCGGAAATGGCACTATTCTGGCCGTGGATCCTCGTCGCGAAGAGCTTGCCAGGGCCGCAGCCCATCAGCTCATGAAGTTGATTGAGTGGGATCTGACGCCGCGCAAGATTGTAACGGCGGATGCCATTGACAATGCGATGGCTCTGGATGTGGCTATGGGTGGTAGTACGAATACGGTGTTGCATGTGCTTGCCATCGCCCGGGAAGCGGGGGTCAACTACCCGCTGGAACGCATGAATGAGGTCAGCGCACGCACGCCCACTTTGTGCAAGGTCAGTCCCTCGAGTACCTATCACGTTGAGGATGTGGAACGAGCCGGAGGGATCAGCGCGATTCTGGCAGAGCTTGCCGAGAAGCCAGGCACTCTACATCTGGAGGCTTTGACCGTCACGGGCAAGACCCTGGGCGAAACCATATCCGGCAGCCGATCGACCGATACTGACTGCATTCGCGGCCTGGATAATCCGTACAGCCTGAATGGTGGCCTGGCTATACTCTTTGGCAACCTGGCGCCCGAGGGCGGCGTGGTGAAAACGGCTGGCGTGCTGCCAGAGATGATGAACCATACTGGTCCTGCCGTGATCTTCGAGAGTCAGGAAGAAGCGGTGGCTGGCATCCGGGCGGAAGAAGTCAACGCGGGTGACGTGGTCGTGATTCGCTACGAGGGCCCCAAGGGAGGACCCGGCATGCAGGAGATGCTGGCGCCTACCTCTTTTCTGATGGGGCAAGGTTTGGGCAGCGCTGTGGCTTTGGTGACCGATGGGCGTTTTAGCGGCGGCACACGGGGCGCCTGTGTGGGACACGTGTCACCGGAGGCGGCAGCTGGTGGTCCTCTTGCTCTGGTTCAGCCTGGGGACCTGATTACCGTTGACATCAGGAACCGCCGTTTGTCGTTGCATGTGTCTGATGAAGAGTTGGAAAAACGCCGGGCCAGGTGGAAGCCCTTCGAGCGGGAGGGCATTCCCAGCTATCTGCGGAAATATGCAAAACTGGTGACCGGCGGCAGCCAGGGCGCTGTCCTGACCTGGTAGGGGCCCTCGGGGTTGATCCGTGACCATCGCCGCTTTTTTCGATATGGACAGGACCCTGCTGACCGATAGTTCATCACTGCTCTGGATGCGCTACATGCGTCAGCGCGGGGAGTTACCGCTCTCTGCTGTGTTACGCTTCTCGGGTTTGATGGCCCGCTACAAGATGGGATGTCTGAACATGGTGAAGACGTCCCGGGCTTTAGCCAAAGAACTTGAGGGGGAGCGGGAAGTGGATCGCGTGACTGCCACGGGGCAATGGTTTCGTGATCAGGTGGTCGACTACGTTGCCGCGGAAGGGCGTCGCTGGCTTGATGCCCATCGTCGTTTAGGCCATCGGGTGGTGATCATTACCGGCTCACCTGTTTATACCGCCAATGAACTGGCCGGCCATCTGGGCATTGCCGGAGAAGATGTGCTGGGGACCCGTTTTCGCGTAGTCAATGGCTATTTCACTGGGCATATGGTGGATCCAATGTGCTACGGCGAGGGAAAACGGGTGATTGCTGAAGCCTATGCCGGCAAGCATGGCGTTGATTTGGAGTCCAGCTACTTCTATACCGACAGTGTTTCCGATCTTCCCTTGCTGGAACGGGTAGGTTTCCCGGTGGCGGTCAATCCAGATCCTGCATTGCGGCGCCAGGCAGAGGGCAAGGGATGGTCGATTCAGCGATTTTACTGAGTTCCTGGTAATTTTGGGGTAATGTGGATAGAAAGAGGCCGGTGAATTCTCACCGGCCTTCGCACTCTCTGGTGGAAGTCCGATCAGGTAGATTTAATGATCGTGTAGGTATAGCTGAATACATTGGGATTGCGCGGCGGCGGTTTTACCGCTCGCGGGGCTCGACTGGTGCGAGGAACATTCAAGTTGGCTGTACTGGAAGAGCGATGTTCACCTCTCTTGCTTCGGGAGGACTGGCTGGCATCGCGCGTGTTGCCAGATCGAGTTTTGTTTCCACTACGTCTTCGCCGCCTGCGGGTGTATTTTGTGGCTGGCTTCGAGGAGGACGGGCTGTTACGTTTTCCGGAGGATTTGCGACGCGACATGCGATCTTCCTATAGATAATCTCGCAACTGCCGGCTTCGGCTGGGGTGCCGTAGCCGGGCGAGGGCTTCCTGTTCAATCTGCCGAATTCGTTCCCGAGTCAATCCGAACATCTCGCCGACTTCCTGTAGGGTATAGGTATGACCATCCAGCAGTCCGTAGCGCAGGCGCAGAATACGCTCCTCGCGCGGCTGCAGGGTATCGAGCAGGTCGTTAAGTCTTTCTCGCAGAAGGGCCTGTTCGGCGCGCTCCGACGGCTCCGGGCTATCATCGTCCTCGATGAATTGCCCCAGAGTACTCTCCTCTTCCTCTCCGACAGGTTGCTCCAGAGAAAGGGGGCGTACAGCAGTTCGGAGGTAGCGATGTACCCGTTCCGCCGGCAGTTCAAGGGCCAAAGCGAGTTCTTCAGGCGTAGGCTCACGCCCCAGGGACTGCTCCATTTCCTGGCTCGTGCGTCGTAATTTGAGCAACTTCTCGCTCATGTGAACGGGCAATCGAATGGTTCGTCCCTGGTCTGATACAGCTCGACTGACCGCCTGGCGGATCCACCATGTGGCGTAGGTGCTGAACTTGTAGCCCCGCTCCGGATCGAATTTGTCAACGGCTCGCATCAAGCCCAGGTTGCCTTCCTGGATCAAGTCGAGAAAGGGAACACCATGGCCGATATATCTTTTGGCAACACTGATGACAAGCCGGCTGTTGGATTCGATCATGCGTCGACGAGCTTGCTGTCCCAGAACCACAGCTGCCCTCATCTCCGACTCTTCGCTCGATGTGAAGTCTGGATCGGCGTCGAGGCGGATTCCTGCCTCCTTGCCAGAAACAACACGGGTTGCCAGTAACTTCTCTTCGTCGGCCGTTAGCAGTGGATGTGCGCCCATCTGACGGAAATAGAGATCCACAGCATCTCGCGCCAGTGTGAGATCATCTTCACCTTTGGCTGATGTTGGTCTGGTAGGAGGTGATTTAGCCTCCTCTTCGCTATCTCCAGACTGATCTTGAACAGGAATGTCCAGCTCTCGCAACCGAGCAAACAGATCTTCCAGGACATCAAGCCGCTCTTCGATTTCGGGCAGCGCTTCTAAGATCTCATCATAGGTGATGAAGCCTTGAGCAGATGCATTCTCAAGGAGTTCGTTGAGCGCATCATTTTGTTCGGTATGTTCGATTTCTTGCGTTTTTTCTTCGGCCATAGACCCGGTTAGTGCGCGAGACGTTTCGGCGGACTCAAACTGCCTCTTTACGAGGCCTTGAAAACCATGTGCCTTGCGGTATGTTTGCGCAGCGGACACAGCGTTTGGTATGTGGCAGGATCTTCAACCGTTCAGGATCGATGCCCTTTCCACAGGCTTCACATATGCCGTACTGGCCACTGTCACTTCGCGCGAGTGCCTCCTCGATTTCAGTGATTCTCTTGCGCAACGCGGCGCGCCGTGACAGATTCATTTCCCAAGTGGCAATTTCGGGACTACCTACACCGAGACCGAAATCCGGTCGGTGCCGGAGTTGTCTGTCGAGCGTCACCAGTTGCTCTCTTGTTTCCTTCAATTCCTTCTGAAGTTGCTCTTGTGGGTCATTGCGCACGGCACGCTCCTTTTCGCCACGACATACAGCGTGCCCGAAAGGGCTTTTTGCCCGGAGTTCTTCTCGTCTCACCCCTGATGTACTTACTTTTCGGGCACTCCCCAAACACTTGGCTCCGATGCCAAGCACAACGCAGCCCATCCGCAGGTGGACGTGGCTGCGTGAAGCTGCTACTTTGCAGTTGAAATGGACAAAATCGTCCTCATGCCTCAGACCCTGTGAGTTGCCAGGTGGTCGATAAGTGAATAACGGATGATCAAGTGACCGCATTCCCAGCCTGCTCCTGCCCAGTATAACATGGAATAAGTACCGTGTCAACAAGTTATGGTAAAGTAATTGGCGACTTGTGAACTTTTTTCCAGTTCTTTGTGCATACTTGTTTCGTGGCAGGCCGAATACCTGCGGAATCCGCATTTTGACATGTTTCATGAAACTAGGGTATAATACTCGCCAGAACATAATCTGGGATCAGCCCGTGGAGAAACCTTCTTCTCACGAATGCCGCGTCGGTCAGCGTGCTGCCATGCGGCATATATTTTGGGCATGTCACAGGTCCCTGTAGGAGGTTGAGCACGTGACAGATGTTGAAAGCGCTGTGACCCAGGAGACCCTGGAGCAGCAAGAACAAGAGCAGCCGGTAGCAGCGTCATCTTCCAGAAAGAAAAAGAAGAAAGTTCGAACCTTGCCCCGCAAGCGCGTTGTACGCGTCTTAAGTGTTGGCATGGAGGTGAACGGGAAAGTTAAGCGCATCTCCGATTTCGGTGCCTTCGTGGGCATTGGTGTCGGCCGCGATGGGCTCCTGCATATCTCTCAATTGTCCACTGGTCGGGTACACAAAGTCAGTGACGTCGTGAAGGAGGGCGATGAGGTGACGGTTTGGATCAAGGATCTGGACCGTGAGAAAAACCGCATCAGTCTCACCATGATCCCGCCGGGCACCAAGACGATAAGCGATTTGGCAGCCGGTGAATTGGTAAACGGAACGGTCACCAGACTCACCAACTATGGCGCTTTCATAGACATCGGCCTTGATCGCGACGCGTTGTTGCACGTCAAGGAGATGTCAGAGGGATACGTTGCCAAACCCGAGGATGTTGTCAAGGTTGGAGAAGAGGTTGAAGTCCGGATAATCGGTGTCGACCAGCGCCGCGGGCGTGTTGACCTGAGTCTCAAAGGACTGCGGCCTGCCGCCGAGGGTTCCGGATCCACTGATTACGAGTTAGTGCCGGCTTCCGTCGATGATATCGACGAAGACATTCCATCCCTGATGGAATTGGCGTTCCGCCAGGCCGTCGACGGCGGTGAGATCCTGGATGATTACGTTCAGTTAGATAATAATCGCAAGCGAGGCCGGAAGAGTCGTCGTTCTGCTCAAAGTGACATTATCGATCGCACTCTGCGCTACCATGAGGAACGCGGCTAACAACGTGCGGGTTGTGTGAGCAGATAGAGACGAGCTCCGGCAGAATGGCTGGGGCTCTTTTTGCATTTTACCGGCGATCGCAAACAAATCAGGTAATAGAAGCCCGGCAAAGAGGGCAAGACTTGAATGCCTGCTTTGTCCGGCCCGCGGCGAGTTGTCGTCCCGGTAGTCAGAACGCAGCAGTTGCCAACATACAGATAAGGTGGGATTACGATGCAGCGACTACGAATCCTTTTCTTGGCAGCCTTTGTTTTGGCGCTGGTGGCCGGCGTGGTGGTTGGCAGTCGTTGGCTGCCGACAACGACGCAAACGACCGCATCAGCGCTATCGGCGGAGGAGGGAGGCCCTACTCAGGTACCTTCGGTTTCCCTTGAGGGCGTGCTTCATGTTGTCGGGGAGATTCCAGGCTTCTGGCTGGTCGACAGCTTTCCCTTCGAGGTTATTCCCGAAACGACCATCGTTACCAATGGGGTTCCTTTAGAGCCTGACGTATGGGCGCGCGTCGAGGCGATCAAACTACCTTCCGGTTTTCAGGCGACATCGATCGAATTGTCCCTCAGTCCAGTCAGCGATATCTTTGATCGCATCCTTGCGATGGATGGTAATCTACTCTGGGATGTGGGCAATTCCCGTGTTATCATTGTTTCGCCTGACGACATCTCCGGTGATCCCGAGATCGGAAAACTGGCTGCTGTCCATGGCCGGATTTCCCCCGAAGGTTTGGTAGCAGATCACGTTATCGTATTGGATTCTGACACAGAAGTGGCGATAGACGGCTCGATCGTCGAACTTAACGCCACTGAATGGGTCGTCGACGATCTCACGGTTGAGATCGATAGCAATACGGTGATTCACGGCACACCTGCCATCGGTGCACGTGTCCAGATCCGGGCTGAAGAATTGGATAACGGCAACGTCCTCGCCCTGGAGGTTTGGGTTGTCGGCAGCCTGCCAGGTGTGCAAAACCTGGTTGGATGGCTGCAACGTATCCAGACGGAGGACAATCCCAGCATTTGGCGAGTCAACCTGCTTGATGGCCCTGACCTTAGCCCGGTGTTCATGGGAATCTACGACGATACGGTTGTGGACGAGTCCGGGGGCGCCGCCGTGCCTGATGCCTGGCTGGAAATGGAAGCAACTCACATGGGCGATGGCTACTACTATGGCCATCACATAAAAGTACTTCCCAGGGCGCCCAAGCGTCAACTGGTTGGCCTGGTAGAATCGTTGCCTGATTATGGCTATGAGGGACCTTGGGAGGTTGGCGGTTATCCGGTGATCGTGAATGATCAAACCGCGATCGTTGGGGTGCCAGAGGTTGGGGCCCTTGTCTGGATGACAGGCGTTCCCGATTTTGCCAATATCTTGCACGTGCAATTGATTGAGGTCCTGGGCGAGTAATCGGCCCCTTTCATCAGGGCGGACCCATTGAAAGCAGAAGCCGAGCGGTTGGCACGACCGCTCGGCTTGCTAATTCATGATGAAGCATCGCTCGTATCAAAGGTCTGCATGCATGTAGAGGTCTTCGAGCTCAAAACCTCGTTGGCGATAATAATCCCGCGTCCCGATAGCGGCGATAACTGACAGGCGGCGGAATCCAGCTTCCTGTGAAAGCTGGCGAGCCTTTTCGATCAATCGAGTTCCCAGACCAAGATGTTGCGCCTCTCCGCTGCTGGAATCACCGATGTGCAGAGCGCGTCCATAGACATGGACCTCCCGGATCAGCGCGTTGGCCTTGATTTCGCAGGGTGTTTCAACCGAACTGTCCGGCCAGGGCAACAACAGACGCAGAAAACCTGCCAGCTTTCCTTCCTGGGTTTCGAAGGAGAGGAAGTGCTCCAGCCCGGCGCCAGTTTCATAGCGCTGTACGTCAAGGCGGAGGGTATCCGGATCTGCGTCACGGTCGCGTACCTCCCGGCAACGCATGCACTGGCATTGTCTGCCGCTGTCGGCCAGGGCCTTTTGGGCCATCTCCCGGAGATTGTTGAACCGATTGCCCTCGGCCACGTAATTGGCCGGAATGTCGCGGACCACGCGGCTCAGGCGGCAATAGCGGGGTGTCCTGGCTTTGCAGTCAGCTATCAGGGCAAGCAATGCACCTTCATCATACGGTTGATAGCCCCCCTGCTGCCAGATCTCGTAGAGTTCGGTGCCCGCAATCAACGAGCATGGATACACTTTCAGTTCATCGGGTCGCATGTCAGGATCATTCCAAAGGCGGGCGTAGTCTGCCAGATCGCTCTCCGGTGTGGCTCCCAGCAGGTTTGGCATCCAGTGGAGATGGAGCTTGAAACCGCTGGCTCGCAGCATCCTGACCGCCCGGCGGGCAGTTTCCACATCGTGCCCGCGCCGGTTCAAGCGCAGGATTTCGTCGTCAAGACTCTGAATGCCGAGTTGGACACGGGTAACGCCCAGGCGTCTCAGCCGCTGAATCTCTTCGAGGGTAACCCAATCGGGCCGGGTTTCAATAGTCAAGCCCACGCAGCGGGAGGTCGCCCGTTCGTTGAGATGTTGGGCTTGCGCCAACGATGTTGAATCTGATCCATTCAGGGCATCCAGGCAGCGCCGGACGAACCATTCGGTGTACTGGGGCGAGTAAGCGGACCAGGTGCCGCCGAGGATCAACAACTCAACCTTCTGAATTGGATGTCCCACGGCATCAAAGGCCTCAAGCCTGCCTCGGGTCTGGCGAAAGGGATCGAATTCGTAGCGAAGCGCCCGCTGTGCGCCCGGTTCCAACGACAGATAGCTTTTGGGCATATCGGGATCGTTCGGACAGAAGATGCAGTGGCCAGGACAACCGGCCGGCTTGGTCAGCACTGCAACAGGCGCGATACCTGACTGGGTTCGCACCGGTTTCATCTGAAGGCGGTAGAGCGTTTCCTTTTCAAAGGGCAGATCACCTGCTGCGACGAAATCGCGGTAAGCAGTCACCAGGTGGCTCTTGCTGAAGAACCCGGAGCCATCCCGCGGGTGTTTGCGCAGGGTTCGGTGATAGAAGCGATCGTCGAAGTTGGGAGCGGACCTGATCGCCTCGATAATGGCGAGCAGCTCTGACCGGTAGCGGTCGGTATCGATCTGCTTATATTTTCTTGCAGTTGCGTCGACTTTTTTTCGTTCAGCCACGTATCAGACCAGTTTCCAATGGATCAGCCAGTAATAGAACGCCTGGTTACCATCAATCGAGAATTTTACCATAGGTTTGCCGATCAGTTCGCCAACACCCGCGGACCACAGCAGCCCGGTCTGCTGCTGCTCCCGGATTTCCTGCCGCGATCAGGCCGCCTTCTTGATATCGGCTGCGGAAACGGGCGCTTTGCCCTGGTGCTGGAACAGCGAGAGCTATTGATCGACTACCTCGGCATCGACGCCAGCCGCCCTCTGCTTGAAATTGCCCGGGAAACCACCAACGACCTGCGTTATGTGCGCACCGCGTTCCAGCAAGTCGATGTGATGGCTGAAAACTGGGCACACGAGTTGCAGGAGGGCAGCTTCGACGCCATCGCTCTTCTGGCAGTGCTGCACCACATCCCCGGCCGTCAACGACGTCGCTCGCTGTTGGCGGGCCTGCGCGAACACCTTGCACCATCTGGTGTGTTGGCGATCTCTACCTGGCAATTCCTGAACAGTGAACGGTTGAAGCGAAAAATCGTTCCGTGGCAGCAGATCGACATTGACAGCGATTCGGTTGAGCCCGGTGATTATCTATTGGACTGGCAGCGAGGAGGAAGTGGTTTACGCTATTGTCATCTTATCGACGAGCGCCAACTTCGAGAGTTGGCAGCCGCGGCCGGGCTTGAGGTTCGGGAGATATTCCTGGCGGATGGCAAGGAGGGCAACCTGAATCTCTTTGCCATTCTTGCCCGAAATGGCCCTTGAAACTGGCAGACCTGTCAACGGGAGGCCAACAACAAGGGCAGATAGAGAGGTCGTGTCTCTACCGGATTTGCTACAAGGACGGCGCTCGGAACAATCTCGTACGATAAGATATTGCCATCCACGTCGGTGATCTGCACCGCGCCAAGATCGAGTTGACTCACCCCGGGCGCCTCGGCCGTCACCACAATCGATGCCAGATTTCCTGCCCCTGTTGGTCCCAACGGCGAACCATAGCTATAAGCACCGAACATTGGCCCGGGGTTGCCGCCCGCTGCCGATGATAGCCGCAAGACGCCTGTTTGGCGTCCCGTGCTGCCCAGGAAATCACTCAACTGAATATTCCAAACGGAGGTGTTGACAACCGATGGATCGAAGAGAAATTGGAATTCAAACGCACCAAGGTTAGTGAGCCCTTCACCGGTGATTTGGACCGGGAACGATTCTCCCACCTGGATGGCATTGGTGGGAGCAATAACCCGAAGCGTGGCAGTGCCCTCAGACTTCGCGATTCCTGCCGCGGTCGATAGTGCCAGTATCAGAACCAGGACCAGAGCACCGATCCCGGCGTAGCGAGCTTTCCTCATTCAAGACCTCTTCCCAATACCTTCCTCTGCCAATCAAAAATAACAATGCAATCGTAGCATAACACAGCCGGGATGTTTTGCCAATCTTCGGGCTGTTTGGCCAGCAATTCCAAATATGCAATGGAGTCTAGGCTTCAGCCGGGCTAGTCTTTCACAAACACAGCTGACAAGCCGCCTTACCCTAAAGGGGACTACGCACAGGCTAGACTCCAGCGCCGTGTTGCGTCATATTTGGAATTTCTGCTGTTTGGCAGTTGTTTGCCATTTTCCGATAAGTCCTCTGCGTCAATGAAAACAGCTCGGACGACGAATAGCCCGGAATAGTAGGGGGATCGTCAAGCAACTAAGGTTCAAATGTGGTACAATGCGGTTGCTGTCGAGGCCGAGCTTCTCGTGGGCGGCGGTTTCGGACCCGTTTCCAGTCGCCCGTGACGCAAAAGCGCTTCTCGAATCGTTGATCAATTATAGAGGCAGCAGTGCATGAAGCGAAAAGGATTTGGAGCACGAATGCACGAAGGTTCCAAAAATGCAGTGTGTTTTATTGAGTCAAGAGATGATTGGGCTGAGGATCAATGGAGATGACTGCAATGAACGGTTTCAGGGTGCACCTGTTCGGCAGGTTTGAAGTTGCGTGGGACGGTAAGGTTGTCGAGGGGTTGGAGGCGCGCAAGGTTCGGGAGCTTTTTTGCTACTTGCTTTTGTTCCGGTCGCGCACCCATGCACGAGATGTGCTGGCTGATCTGGGGTGGCAGGATCGCTCGACCAGCCAGGCCAAGAAGTACCTTCGCCAGGCGCTATGGCAACTCCAGACTGCCCTGACGGTGCCATCGGCTGACGAGGCACTGCTGCTGGTCGAACAGGAATGGGTTCAGATCAATCCCAGGGCATCGCTGTGGCTCGATGTGACAATGATCGAAATGGGCTACCTGCAGGTCAAGGGTATCCGGGGCAGGGATCTGCAGAACGAGCAGGCGGCTCTGATTGGCGCTGCCTTGCATCATTATCGGGGTGATCTCCTGGAGGGCTGTTACAGGGATTGGTGTATCTTTGAACGGGAGCGTTTTCAGGGGATCTATCTGGCAATGCTGGATAAACTGGTGAACTACTGTGAAGCGCACGGCCGGTACGAAGAGGGTCTGGAACATGGAGCAAAGATCCTGCGTTGCGACCGGGCGCGGGAGCGGACCCATCGCCGTTTGATGCGTCTCTACTATCTGGCCGGCAACCGGACTGGTGCACTTCGCCAGTACCGGGCGTGCGTAGATGCCCTGGCCCAGGAGCTTCAGGTCGAGCCGGCCGGCAGCACGAGGGCCTTGTACGAGGAGATTCGCTCGGACCAGTTGGGAAGTGTCGAGGCGGCTCGCCCACCTGCGCCTATGCCGGTATCCGGGACCGGTGTTACCCTTCCTGAAGTATTGGAACGGCTGGACGATCTTGAAACTGTGTTGGCAAGTATTCGCGAGCAACTGCTGCAAAATGCGATCGCCACGCATCCCTATCGATAAGGAATAGGGAGATAAGGAGACAAGGAAACAAGGAGACAAGGAAACAAGGAGACAAGGAGACAAGGAAACAAGGAAACAAGGAGATAAGGAGACAAGGAGACAAGGAGATAAGGAAACAAGGAGACAAGGAGACAAGTACAACACTATGTTTGCACTTTGGCATATCTTGAATAGACGGGCACGGCCCAAATCGGGATAATGGTGTTACGACAACGCCAAATCTCGAGGATGAGCCAAGCCCAAGCCACGGTATGCCTATCGGCCGAATCAGGCCAGTACCTGGAAGCCTTTCGGGATTGCTTCAGCAAGCGCCAGTGGGGGTACTTCGTGATCGTACTGCTGGGCTTGATCGAATGCGAAGAGCGGCGAACCATGACAGGTTTTCGGCGAGTGGTAGGTGAACAGGTCAGTCTGTCTGGGCTATCCCGCTTTCTCAACAAGTGGCCCTGGTCAGTGGCCGAGGTGACCGAGACGTGGCAGGAGTGGTTATGGCAGCGGATGGTGCCGTTGGTAGTGACTGAGCACGTTCGTCTGAAAGCATTGCGGTCGAAGCGCGCCGGGCGTCCCAAGGCAACTGTAGTGACGGCTAATAGAAGATTGTGGGGAGGGTAGAAAGTGGACCATGGAATTACTGATCCAGGGGGCTGCGGACGGCCAGCCCGCCACGGTTGAGGACGTGGGTATAGATCATGGTGGTCTTGACATCTTTGTGGCCCAGGAGTTCCTGAACGGTGCGAATATCGTAGCCGTTTTCCAGCAGGTGGGTGGCGAAGGAGTGGCGGAAGGTATGGGGGGTGACGCGTTTGTCGATGCCGGCTAGTTGGGTGGCTTTTTTGACAGCTTTTTGCAGGTTGTTCTCGTGGATGTGGTGGCGGCGCTTGACGCCGCTGCGCGGGTCGATGGAGAGGCGAGAGGAGGGAAAGACATATT
>JAYELL010000029.1 GCA_034717495.1 Chloroflexota bacterium
GCAGTTCGGCCGACCGCCGACCACTGACCGCGGTCTTCTGGAAGCGGTCTGCCGGCAGATGACCGCGGACCGCCGACCACTGACCGCTGACTGCTGACTGCTGACCGCGGTCTTCCGGAAGCGGTCCGCCGTCCGTTGTCTGCGGTCTTCCGGAAGCGGTCTGCCGTCCGTTGTCTGCGGTCTTCCGGAAGCGGTCTGCCGTCCGTTGTCTGCGGTCTTCTGAAAGCGGACCGCCGACCGCTGACCGCGGTCTTCCGGAAGCGGTCCGCCGTCCGTTGTCTGCGGTCTTCCGAAAGCGGTCTTCTGAAAGCCGTCTGTGGGTAAATTGTTATCTGCGTACCATCAGTTGTTTATACCAGCACTTACAGCACGCCGTTCATGAACCGGGTCCAGATATCCCGGGTAAGGCTCTTATGGTCGGCCTCGACGTCGTAGCGAGCAAAGTACCGGCACAGGCGCTCGATGTCTCGTTGCAGCAGCCAGTTGGCACTACGATTTTGCAGGGCCACCACTGCTTGAGGGAAGTCGATTACCGTCGCTTCGCCTTCCCAGTATAGGACGTTGTAGGCCGACAGGTCACCATGGATACGATTGTGCGAGAGCATCAACTCCACATGCCATAGGAGCCGGTCGAACATGGGTTGGGCTTCCACCGGATCCAGCGCGACGCCGTTCAGGGTCGGCGCAGGATAGTTGATCTCGCCAAAATACTCCATCAGGATTGCGCTGCCAACATGGGCGATGGGACGGGGGACGTCCGCGCCCGCATTGTGTAGCGTCTCCATCATGTCGTACTCGTGTTCGATCCAGGAGAAGGTCATGACCTCCTTGCCGAAGTTAGTTTTACGTGCAACGGCTCGTTTCAGGCGGGCATCGCGCACGATCCCCTTGCCCTGGTCGTCCAGCATCAGGCGGCCTTCCTTGTAAAGGGCATCGTTGCGAAGGGTGCGGTGGATACGGGGTCGATAGATCTTGGCTGCGATCAGTTCGACCCCTGTGGCCGGATGGGCCCGGCAGCAGTAGACATTGGCCTCCTTGCCACCCTTGACGCGGGCCAGGACGTCGGTGATGACATTGTCGTAGTAGAAACCACCCAGGGCTTCACGCAGCATGGACTGCTCGCTGTCCGAGCAGGCAAAGCTGGGGGTGAACTCATCCTCGCCTTCGATTTGTTCGGTGATCCAGTCGGGAACCACGGGCCTTCCGTTGTCACGGGGATTGCGGCGGTCCTTCTGACGCCGGTGCTGCTCCCGGGAAATGACGAAGAATTGGCCGTAGTCCTCGTAATCGTCGTAGTCTGTCGTGAACTGCTTACTCATTGTTCGGCTGTTGTCTCCGTGTGATGCAACTTGCTTCGATGGTCGGTCGGTGGCGACCGGCGGGCAATGTTTGGAAACAACAAAGCGGCCGCCGGGCTGGTTAGACACCCGTGGCCGCCGATGGGATTGGATTATTCGATTCCGGGATAGCGCGGTTGGGGCGCAACGACTCTACCCGGCAATGGAATCAAAAAGGCCACGGGGATGGCTGTGCTCCCGTGGCCGCAAAAGGCGGTGTAAGACCGCGATGGGGGTTATCGCCCTCGCAGACACGAGACGCACGCGCTGAACTGAATTTGGCTGGTGGTGTTATGAACTTTTGCCATAGTCACGGCGCCTCCTTTCGGAAAAAGATTGGCACAAGTGTAGCACAGGCTGGGCCATCGTGCAAATTCAGCTGTTACTTCGGGGAAAGTAGAAAGTAAACAAGTACATAAGTATATAAGGCAGCATGACCGAAGCTTGACAATGTGCCTTGGATGGGAGTCGCTTTCCTGGGCCATTGTCATAGACCGAAAAAGAGATCGTCGACCTGTTTTGAATTCGGTGTGACAGGGGGATGGCCCTGGGTGAAGGTCTCAAAGCTGAGCCAGCGCCGACGGATGAAGCCCGGCATCCATGAAAACTGCTGGCCACCTCCCTGGCTGACATGGCAAGCCGATGCTTTCATTTTGGTGTCAAGATGGCGGCGGATGTCGATCCGCGCGTCGATGGAAGTCTGCCAGGCAATGATCTGGACCAGGTCTACGTCCTCATTGCGGCCGAATTTGCGAGGATTCTTGCCAAAAAGAGGCATGAGGCGTACGGCAAGCTTGAGAAAGCCCACGCTGAAAGCAGTAAAAAAGAGGCGTTGCGCCTGATGGGGCGGACCGGCCCCGGGGAACTGGTTCGGGTCACCGGCAACCTTGAATGCCTCGACGGTGGCCTGGTGGAGCTTGATATGGTCCGGGTGCCCATAGCCGCCAAATTCGTTGTCACAGATGACAACCTGGGGCCGGTGCTGCCGGATCGAGGTGACAATCTCTTCGATAACCTGTTTCATAGGCGCCTGGAAGAGGCTGTCCGGATGGTCATTATCGGGCGTGCCGGCCATGCCGCTGTCGCGATAGCCCAGCCAGTCTACTCCCTGTAAACAGAGAACCTGGGCGGCACAACAAAGCTCGGCCGCCCTGAGTTGGACCATGTTGGCATGATTGGCCAGCATTTCCGCATCGACCGTGCCAGCATCCCCATCGGTTGCGCACACCAGCCATACGCCGACCCCTTCTGCCGCGTATTTGGCCAGGGTACCGCCAGGGCCAAAGGACTCGTCGTCGGGATGGGCGAAAACAGCCAGCAACGTCCTTTCCTGTGAAGTCATAGATCCATGCAACCACCATAGGGGCGACCCGTTCCTGATTTCATTCGTAGGGGCGACCCATCTTCATATTCCACGCCATTGACGCCATTCACCCATCGGTCTGAGAATGGATCGCCCCTACCATCGTTTTTCGTGCGTGCGACGCAAGTGTTGGTGGCAGATCTTTTTGCCCAGTGCGCAAGAACCTGACTCGTAAGGTAATAATCCTGTTTTCCCCGTCAAGCCAACAGCGCATCGAGCGCCTGGTGATTATCGGGATAGGCCCGCAATACATCCAACATGACTGACAATCCTTCCGCGTCGTTCATCCGGGTCAGGGCCCGCCGCACCAGGGTCATCTGTTCCAGGGTCGTTTCGTCCAGAAGAAGTGCCTCGCGGCGAGTGCTGGACCGGGCGATATTGACTGCCGGGAACAGGCCCAGCTGCGCCAGCTTCCGATCCAGATGGACTTCCATGTTGCCGGTGCCCTTGAATTCCTCATAGACGACCTGGTCCAGGCGACTGTTGGTATCGATCAGGCAGGTTGCGATCAGGGTAAGGCTGCCGGCGTCCTCGGTGGTGCGCGCAGAACCAAATACCTGGCGGACTGGTGTGAGGGCCGAGGCGTCGATGCCTCCGGACAGCGTACGGCTTCCACCCCTGGCTGCCAGGTTGTGTACCCGGGCCAGTCGGGTCAGGCTGTCCATCAAGACCACCACATGCTGCCCTTCTTCGGTGAGCCGGCGAGCATGGGCCATGGCTGTATCTACCACAGCAATCTGTGCCCGTTCCGGGGCGTCCAGGTCAGCGACCAGTACTTCGCCCTGGATGGAGCGACGCAAGGCAGTGGCTTCCTCGGGGCGCTCGCCTACCAGACACACCAGAAGGTTCAGGTCCGGATCGACCGCCGCTGCCTTGGCGATGTTTTCGAGCATGGTTGTCTTGCCTGCCTGGGGCGGAGCTACGATCAAGGCGCGCTGCCCGCGGCCGACAGGCGCGACAAGATCTAACAGCCGCCCAGGGATGGCATCTGGTTTGTAGCCCAAACGAATCGGCTCTTCTGGATGAATGGCGACCAGACGTTTGAAATCGGGGCGCCCGGCAAGGTTTTCCGGTCCATGGCCGTTCACCCGCCAGACGACCTCTACTATTGGGCCTTTCCTGCCAGCGACTGCCAGGGCGTCTACATAGTCACCAGGTCGAAGCCCAAATCGACCGACCAGGTCAGGCGGCAGGAATGGATCATCCGGCCTGGGAATCGCGCCGGCCCGCAGATGTCCCCATCCTTTGCGGTTCAGGGCCAAATAGCCGAAAGCCGGAAACTGATCTTGCTCTGGAACTGGTGCTTCTGGAGCTGGGACCGCCACCCAGCGGCTGGCCGCTCCGCCTGGCTGTGAGGCAGCCCTCCAATCCGATGTCGATTGCATTTTGTGTACCTTCGGGAATTACCGTCGTTGGTTATGAAGGAAGGGGTCGATGTCGTTCTACTATTGTACCACATGGGCCAAAAAAGGCGCCAGACCGGTGGCGAGGGTGATCGCGCGCAAGGCTTGCCCATGTTCACCAGTTCCTTCTGTGCTTTCTGACACCGCCAGATCAGGTTGAATAGAAGTGCCTGTGGTATAATCGCCCAGGGGTGTCAACGAGAACTCCCGGTCAACCACCACATCAGTCCTAAGACAAACTCTAGCCATCGCGAAGGAACAGCCATGATCAAACTTATCGTGCATGCAACTCACGAAGCCGGGCTCAAGGTCGGCGGAATCGGCGCCGTTTTGGACGGATTGCTCGCCACTCCCGGTTACAATGAGGCGGTTGAACGAACTGTGCTGGTAGGCACATGGAACCATTACGATTCTGCAATGGTGGAGAGAATGCTGGCTCCACGCAATAAGTTGGATGTGATCTATAGCCCGGTTCTTGGGGTCGTCAAGACGGAGCCCCAGCTGGCGGCGAAGCTCAGTGCCGTCGAGAAAGACTATGGCGTTTCCTTGCTGTACGGTCGCCGTCGCTTTGGGCCGGCCGGGCACGAGGTGATACTGGTGCACTCCATTCATGCCAAAGAAGAGCCGGTCAACAGCTTCAAATATTACCTTTGGCGTCACTACGGCATCGATTCGGGAGAATATGAGTACGACTTTGAGTTCAAGGATTTTGTGCGTTCTGCGCCTGCCAGCTATGCAGCTCTGAGCGCTCTGGTGGGACCGGGTGCAGGGTTGCCCGGCCTTCCGGATAACGGTCGTTTTATGTTAGCCCACGAGTGGATGGGCCTGCCCTTGGTCTTTGCGGCCCAACTCACCGATCCCTGGGAGTGGCGTACCATCTTCTACGCGCACGAAATGGCCACTGCCCGAAACATCGTCGAGTTTGATGGCGGACATGACACCCGCTTTTACAACGCCATGGAGACAGCCGACGCATACGGACTGACCATGGAACAGGTCTTTGGCGATCGCGATGCCTTTTTCAAGCATGTATTGATTGAGCAGACGGTACGCTGTGACAATATTTTTGCCGTCGGTGACCTGGTGGTCGATGAGCTTCGCTTTCTGGGCGGCCTTTTTCGAACCATCAACATCGACCTGGTTTACAATGGTGTGCCCTCCTTCGAGCTTTCCCTGAAGAAAAAACTCGCTAGCAAAAAACGCCTGCAGGACTATGCTGAAAATCTCTTCGGCGATCGGCCCGACTATGTGTTCAGCCATGTGACACGCATGGTATTAAGCAAGGCCATGTGGCGCGATATCCGCGTCGCCGAACACCTGGATTCAATGCTGGCCGAAAAGGGCAAGTCGGCGGTTCTTTTCATGCTTTCTACCTCGGCGTTGCGCCCTGGTGGCCGCAATCCCGAGGACATCCGGCGTTGGGAGGAGGAGTACGGCTGGCCTGTACACCATCGTTCAGACAACGGTGATCTGACCGACCTGGAGATCCCACTCTACAACAGTATTGCGGCGTTTAACTGGAACTCCCAGGCGCTCAAGATCGTCCTGGTCAATCAGTTTGGCTGGAGCCAGGATCGCTGCGGCAAGCGCATGCCTGCCGATATGGAGTTCATGGACATTCGATTTGGCTCCGATGCCGAGTTTGGGCAGAGCATCTACGAGCCCTTCGGTATCGCTCAGGTGGAGCCTCTTAGTTTTGGCGCTCTTTGCGTCGTTTCCAACGTCTGCGGATGCGTTGGTTTCGTCCGCAAGGCAATCGCCCAGGCGAACCTGGATGAGTTCCCCAATCTGGTTGTCGCTGATTATACCACTCTACCGCCGGCCTTTCGGGTGCTAAGCCCTTGGGATGCTCTGCACCTGGGCACCGACCAGCGCGATCAGATCGAGGCGATCAACAGCACCTACGTGGCGCGTCAGATCATTGAGCGTCTGCCGGAAAACGAGTCTGAGATGCAGCGTCTGCTGGATGCCGGACAGGCTGTAGGAAGCCGGATGAGCTGGGATGTCATCGCCAGCGAATATCTATTGCGCGGCTTAAAGAACGCGACGACTTAGGATGCAGATGATGGGCTAGCGGCTCGCAGGAACGCCGTACCGGGCATGCCAGCCCTTGCCTGGCAGCGGTGCCGCCGGGTCAAGAAACGATGTCCATGGCCGGGCGTATTCTTCTGCAATGGCCGATAATGCCTCCAGGCGGGATGCGCCCACATCCCGCAGCCAGGCCTCCTGTTGGTTTTCGGGCATGGTAATGGCCTCTTTCCACACCGAGCGACCGGCAATGTAGCCGGAGGCACCGGCGCGACAGGCGATTTCCACCTGCCTGGCGAAGGTTGGGAGATCCACCCCGGCGCTGAGCACAGTCCAGGGAAGGTCGCTGGCCTCAGACACCGCCTCACAGGCAGCCAGCCAATGGTCCTGATCCTGGTCCATGCTCGCATCCACAGGAAACTCTAGCTTCAAGACGTCCGGCCTCAGTCTGCTCAGCCGGTGGGCGCTCTCGGCGATGATCTGTGGCCTGAGCGTGGCAAAACGGCGGGAGCGTTTATCGTGGAGAGGATCGATGCTGTAGGAAACCGATTCCAGAAAGAGAGGGATATCGTACTCGCGGCATTGGTCCACGACCTCCTGGACCAACTGCTCCTGCCGTTGCGCCAACGTCCCACTGTGGGGATGGAAATAGATCAGTAATTTGACAGCGTTGGCGCCCAGTCGTTTGATTTTGGCTACGCTCCAGTCGGGAAGGATGCGTGACCGGCGGGCAGTGGTTTCACCGCTGTAGCCAGTCTTCTCCACGGCGACCAGCAAGCCAGTTTGGCCGGGCAGGGCACCCGAGACGATGGCCTGGGCGGCACCAAATAGCGGATCCAGCAGCACGCCGCTGGCATGGGGAGCCAGCATGCTCACTACTTGTGCCTTGGCACTCACCGCGTCGGAAAAAGGCACACTGCCTGGATCGTCAGGATTGAGCATTTTGAAAAAGGACTGCCGGTGATCGAGGGCAAGGATGGTAAAGATGCCCGTCGGCGTAGCTGTGGCAGCTAACCCGCGATGTTTGCCAGGCAATCCTGAAAAATCAAGCATAGAGGAACTCCGTTACAGGTACCTATTGTGCCGTCACCATCTCATCGAACCTGGGGCAGTAGGACGCGATTAGCCCAGGGTTATCATCAGGCGTCCAGATCAAGTTCGACCACGGCGGAAAGATTGGTGGGTTGGTCGGGGTTCAGATCTTTGGCCCTGGCCCGGTAATAGGCCATGAGCTGGAGAACAGGCAGGTAAAGCACATTGCGGACGGTTTCGGGTAACTGGCTGTCGAAACTGATATCGACGTCCGAGTCGCCCAGTGCAAGGGTGTGTCCGCCCAGGCCGGCCATCTCCTCCATCACAGCCTGCTCGTAGCCGCGCCTGGCGTCGGATAGCAGCCCAACTACGGCCGCTGTATCGGTCACCATAGACATTGGCCCGTGGCGGAATTCGAAGAAGTGGAAGGGTTCGCTGTGGGTGAGCGTCATCTCCTTCATCTTCAGGTTGACCTCGCAAGCCAGGCCGTAGCGGGGGCCGCTGCCCAGGAAGTAGAAACGATCCAGGTCGAGGTTTGAGCCAATGGTTTTGGCAAGCGATTCGTAGCTGGAGATGAGCTTTTTTCCCTGTCCGGGCAGTTCTTTCATGGCCTCCACCAGCCTGTCCTCTCCCGCTAACGTCGCAGCGAGCGCTGTCGTCGCCACGTACATCGAAGCGAAGGAGCGGGTCTGAGCAACGCTCTTCTCCTGGCCGGCCGGGATGGCGATTGTCACATCGCCCAGTTCGGCCAGGGGCGTGTCGTCGTAATTGGTGACCACCATCACATCGCCAAGGTTCCTGGCTTTGAACTGGCGGGCGGCGGCGATGGTTTCGGAGGTCGTGCCGGAGCGGCTTACAGCCACCAGCAGCGTTCGGCGTCCCTCCAGCGAACCATAACTGGCGAGCGGGTAGAGATACAGTTCGCCGCCTGGAATCCCACCAGCAGGCATGTCCATCAATGTCTGCCAGAGGGAGGATGCCGCCAGGGAGAGATAGTAGGTTGAGCCGCAGCCAGTGAATACGACGTTATCGTACTGGCCGTCTTGCCAGAATGCTCTCAGCGACGACGCTTGAGAGACGACGACGTCCGTGGCTTCCTGCCAGGCGTCGGTCTGGGTTATGATTTCATGATATGTGGCCAGTCCAACTTCAGTATGATTGTCCATATCGACAGTGTCCTTTTGACTCCCAATTCATGATTCGGGCGGAACGGGCCCATAGGTCGTGCGTGCAGTCACGGAGCCCGCAGAGGTTGGCAAGCTGTCCATTAAGCTGCCCGCTTCCTGGTAGATGGCAATGATGTTTGCCAATGGCGTATCCACCTGAACGGCGTGGCTCGGCGAGAGGATAAACCCGCCCCCTCTGCCCATCACGTCGATGATATGCCTGATTGTGCTCCTGACCTCCCGCTCGCTGGCCCGTGGCAGGAGTTGTTGCACATCAGCCCCACCGTGGAAACCGAGTTGATCTCCATAGGTCGATTTCAGGTTCTCGGGCACCATGTTGTCGGCCGAGAACTGCAAGACATCCAGAACATCGATGCCCATCTCGATCAGGCCGGGCAATGCGTCGACAACAGAACCGCAGGAATGGTACATGATGCGGCCACCGAGTTCATGCACGCGGCGGTTGAAGCGTTCATGATGCGGGAAGATCAACTGCCGCCACATCGGCAGTGACATCATCATACCGCGCTGATGGGCGATATCATCGCTGGTCCAGATGAGGTCAATCCGATCTCCCAGGGCGGCCAGTACCCTCTCCGCCAACACGATGAAAACATCGGTGATGCGGCGCATGATCTCGAAGGGAATGTCGGGATTGAGCGCCATATCGTAAAAAACCTGTTCCATGCCGCGCATATAGTTGGTTATCTCGTAGAAACCACCCGGGTCGCCAAAATCCTCGAGGAATATGGCGTATTCTGTATCCCGATCCCAGGCCCCGATGGCTTCGACCATGGAGCTCACATCCCACCAGTCAGGATCGGGCCACCGATAGTTGCTCAACGCACTTGCATCCTGGATGTCAGCCAGGGGATGGCCGGCCGGCTCATAGTAGACGCCTCCATCATAGGATACCGGACTCCAGGTGATTCCCCAGGCATCCTGGTAACTGCCGTCGGAATAGGTCGGCAAAGGTGGGCCCACGTACCGCCACCGGGGATGGCGCACGTCAACACCGAAGTACTTCAAGACAGACTCGTCGTTGGGCAATCCCAGATGCGCTTTCAGGTTGGACCAGGTCTCCGGCGTTGCCAGGAAATCAACTGGAACCCGGTCGGTTTCCTGGTGCTGCAAGGCAAGTCGGACCCGCTCGCGTGGCGTGATCACACCCATGTTCATGGCTTGTATTCCCGTACCAGATCCATGCAACGATTAGCCGTGTCCACATCCGGGACATCCTTGACGTGATAGAAGACGCCGCCCGGCAGTCGATGCTTTTCAAGCGCCTTGCAGAATTCTCCAAATCCAACGGTATAGACGATCAGCGGCATATCACCTGTCTGTTTTTTGACCTGATCCAAGATCTCATAAGCGGGAGGGTGTCCTTCTTCGTCTGTCAACGCGATTGCCCTCAGGCCCTTGAGCGTGGAAGCCGCCTGCAACAAGCGGCGGCCATTGCTGTGGATATGTAGAACCCCGCCATCAAACGCTGCAAGTATCCTTTCAACCGGTTCTCTGCCCCATTCTTCGAAATAATCAACCGACGTCATGTGGAAGGCGTCGATGCTTTCCGACACGATTCGACCACCGGGTATCCACCCGGCAAAGTTACTGATTGTGCCCCCATCCAACAATGGTGCCCGGTCGAAGAACAGATTCTGAACTTTGACATTCAGATCGAAGGCGTAATCGATCACCCGCTTCATCATTTCCGGATGATCGATCACGCCATAATAGGTCTCGGTGGCTCCCATCAACTCATAGGCAAAGAGCAGACTATCAATCAGTATGAAGTGGCTGATGCCCCATTTGCCTCGGGACTCCTGCAAAAAGATGTCCAATTGGCGCAGATAACGCTGCAACCATTCATTGTGGGGATCACGAGGGTCAAAGGGCGCCAATTGGTCAAACTGCGACCAGTCTTCCAGTATCGGCACAACCATCGATGAGATCCAGCCAGAGTCTGGATCGCACAAGAAACGCACCTGACCGCCCACCAATCCGCCATAGAGACCCTGGTCCATCTCGCTCAAATAGCCGCCCGGGATGGAATCGTCGCGCACGTCGATCTTCTCCAGGTAACGGGCGTCCCAATACCTGGCTCGCTCCAGAGGGTCTGGGTACTTGCACATTCCCTCGGGGTGAGTGACAGCCATTTCTTGCAGAGCAACACTGGGTATTTCCATGGAAGCCAGGATGATTTCTTGATCGCGATCCTCGTACAAGCGGCGCAATCGCTCCAATACATAATAACCGTCAGGTTTATAGCTGAGAGGAAAGGACACTCCTGGTTTTCTCCTTTGCTAACATTCTCACAGGCGATAGTAACCCACGACTGTCCGGCTGGTAGCCGGACCTACACATCTTCATGGTCATTTACGCCCGATTGTACTGGATTTGAATGGGCAACGCGCCCGCTTCCGAGATGGTTTCCAGGATGACATTCAGACTGGCACAACGGACGTGCTCAGGGATATCCTCGGTAACACCCATCAGAAAACGATCTCCCGGGGCGGCAAAATCACGTTTGGCATCTCCACCCGGCAGAGCTGAACCCGTTCTACCACGGCCAATCCTGCGTTGCGCAACTGGCGTTCGCCCTCACCACGCGGAAACAAGCCGCCATAGATGCTCAGTGGAACTTGATCTGTATGTTCACCGCGCAGCGTGGCCTGTATGCGAGACCTGGGGGTATATGACATTGGCCTACTGCTCTTGTACCGCTTCGATCAATGCGACCATGTTCTCCACCGGAGCATCGGCCATAACGGCGTGGGCGGGACCTACGATGAAGCCCCCATCTGCTCCAATTTCCTCGATCAAGCGCCGGACTTCTGCTCTGACCTGTTGGGGAGTTCCGTGGGGCAGAAGCTCCTGAATGCCGACGCCGCCGTGGAAAGAGAGCCGGTCGCCGTATTCATGTTTGACCTCGTAGACGTTTCTTATCTCCGGCTGAAAGGGATTGTAGATATCCAGACCGATCTCGATGAAGTCCTCGAAGATGGCGTCAATCTGACCATCAGAGTGCATATAGACAAACTTTCCGGCCTCTTTGATCCTGGCGAACATGCGCTTCATGTAGGGCTTGAAGAAGGTTCGCCAGTGCCGGGGGCCCATAATCAGACCACTTGTCTGCGAACCCAGATCCTCGCCGAAGGCGAAGGCATCGATACCGTACTGCACCGAACGGTCGATGAACGTCAGATAATACTCGGTGATGCCCTCAAGAAGATCGTGTACGAAGCCTGGATTGAGTATCAAGTCGGTGAGCAAATTCTCCATACCGCGCAGCGCATAGGCGACTTCGAAGAGATGTCCCTCAAAGCCGATGATGAAGGTCTCCCGGTTTTCCTCGACAAAGCGCGGATAGTGGGCGAAATCCTCCGGCCGGGGAGGATCAGGGAAGGTGTAGTGGGCCAGGGTCGGCTCCGGCAGAACGCAGTTCGCCGGCCGTCCCCACTCTCCTTCCCCGTACAGGCCTCGGGTATCCCATACCACACCCCACCCATCTCGCCAGAGGCCGGGTTCTACTTGCTCTTCCAGGCCGTGGAATTGCCCTTTACCCGTTGGCTCGACAAAGCGGAAGTGATTTCCCACCCAGATGTCGAAGAAACCTGGATCGGCCAGACGCTGGTCGCCATAATAATCGGCCAGCATGGCGAGAGCATGCCCGGTAAACTCGAAAGCCCAGGGCGTCCGATCGGGCTGCTCGTGACGGAGCGCTGTTAATACTCTTTCTCGTGGATTCATGGTCCTGATATCTTCTCTTGTGAAGCTTGGGAAACAGGCATCGCCTACGCCAGCCCACACCAGTCCAAGGCCAGCAGAGCCAATACCTGCGTGGCGGTCACCAAATCGTCGACGACCATGTATTCGTCGGCGGCGTGGGCGTGGTCGCCCCGCACGCCGTAATGGACTGCCGGAATGCCGAAGTCGCGCTGAACGGCGTACAAATCAGAGGGCCCATCAATCGGCCTGACCTCCGCTGGATGTCCGGTGACTTCGCTGACGCACCGGTTCAGGCTCTGGACAATCGGCGCATCAACCGGAATCTCCGAGGCTGGCATCCAGCGGATCGGAAACTCGAGCCGTGGTCGGCTGGCAAACAACCCGGGCCTGTCAGCGATCACATCGTCCAGCCATGTGTGAAACTCCCCTTCGACCTCCTCTTGTCTCTCGCCCATCATCAGTTGCCAGTATAACTCGACCCTGGCCTCAGCCGGTACCGTGATCGGCACATTGTTGCCCCATCCTCCCGAGCTGACCTTGGTGACCCAGACCGGCACCGGGTCCATCGGTCCGGGCTGCCAATTGGGCGCCCTGGCCCGGCGCCGTTGCCGAAAGACAGCTACGCAGTTCAGCAGATGCGTCAGTTGGTCGATGACGCCACCATCTTCTTCATCCTCGAACATAATACCCTCGGAGCCTGTCAGCGTGATGTGCACCGTGCGGCCGCCGCGATTGCCGTTGTTGATGACCGTCAGACCGGATGGTTCGGTGATGACCACCGCATCGCCGTTGTCGCCGCGCACTCGACCAGCGATGGTGCCGTTCACGCCGCCAAACTCCTCGTCAACAATCGACTCGCCGATCAGGTCTCCCTTGAGAGTAATGCCCAGTTCCTGGAGCGCGCGCATCACACCCAGGATCAGAACGACGCCGCTTTTCATATCGAACGCACCCAGGCCGTAGAGCTTGCCGTCCTCCACTTGACCACCGAACGGATCGTGTTGCCAGGGCAAAACACCCAGCGGCACCGTGTCGATGTGACCGCTGAGCACCAGAGAGCGGCCGCCCCCCATGCCCTTGCGCCGGGCGACCACATTGGGTCGATTGCGGTAATCACGATGGGGCCAGTAAGATGGATGCTCTTTCAAACCGGGCACGTCATCCAGGTAGTAGACTTCCGGCTCCAATTTCATCTTTCGAAGGTGCCGGGCGACAGCCATCTGGCAGGCATATTCGTCGCCGGTGGGTGGATGATTGATTGAGGGGATACGAACCAGTTCCTGCGTGGCGCTGATCAGATAGTCGCGCAGTGATTCAACCTGTTTTAGTACGCTTTGTCGAATATCAGACATCCAAGTTTGAGTTCCTTCCGGCTGAAAAGCCTGTCTGTCAGGCGCTTACGGATCGCCTGCTGGCGTAGCGTGCACTGCGTTCCGGCGCAAGTGTTAACAATTGACCATTAACTAGCCCTTGGTGGCGCCCAGCGTGATGCCCTCGATCACCCGCTCGGACATAACGATGAACAGAATAAGGGTGGGCACCATGACGATGACCACTCCTGCGAATAGGCCCACCCAGTCGGAGGTGTATTGCATAGACCCTTGCAGGCCATAAAGGCCCAGGGACAACGTGCGCTTATCCTGGTCGTTGATCATCACCAGCGCCAGCATGTATTCATTCCACAGGCCGATAAAATTGAAGATCGCTGCGGTGATGATCCCCGGCGAGGCCAATGGCAGCATCACCCGGTAGAAGACCTGGTATTCCGAAGCCCCGTCGATGGCTGCCGAGTCCTCCAGTTCCGATGGCAGAGAGCGGAAAAAGCCGGTCAGGAGAAAGATGGTGAACGGCAGCGAGAGGGCTACGTAGACGACCATCAGTCCCGGCAAGGTGTCCACGAGCCTGATCCCGGACAACAGGACAAATAGTGGCACAAGCAGCAGTTGATAGGGCACTCCCATTCCGATGATGAAGGAATTGCTCACCACTTCTCGCCCGCGGAATGGCACGCGACTCAACACGTAGGCCGCCGGCGCCGAGACTGCCACGATGGCTGCGGTGGAGATACCGACCACCACAATGCTGTTCAGGAAGTAGTCGCCCATGCGCACTACACTCCATGCCTTTTGGTAGTTCTCGAAGTGCAGCGTTGATGGCAAAGACCATGCGCTGGTAAACAGTTCTTGATTGTCTTTGAAGGAGGATACGATGATCCACAGGAAGGCGAAGATCGTAAAGGCGGTCCATAGCAGGAGAATTCCCGTGGCTGACAGGCGAGCCAGTGCACCAAGAAGCTGGTTCCACGAAGTCGAGACTCTGGATTGAGAGGGGATTGAGGGTGCTGGTAGTTTCTGATCCATAACCGTTTCTCCCTAGAACTCGATCGGGTCGCGGCGCATCAGTCGTCGCGAGACCAGAACAAAGATGGCCACCAGGATGAGCAACGTAACGGCCACTGCCGTGCCATAGCCCATACGGAATACGGCATCCCGCTTGCCGAAAGAAAGAATGTACATGTATACGGCGGTAGTCCAGATCGGGCGTGGAGGGCGAATGCCGGCGAAGGCGTACATGAACTCGAACTGTTTGATAGCGCCGATGCCCCACAGCACGATCGCTATCGTGAGCACATCCCAGAGAAGGGGGATGGTGATCCGGACGAAGATCTGCAATTGATTGGCACCCTCGACTTTGGCGGCGTCGAATAGCTCTGGTGATATCTTGTCCACGCCGGCCAGCAGCAAAACTACGTAAAAACCAACGTAGATCCATACCAGCGCCACGATGACGGCCCAGGGAATCAGATTGGGACCGGTCCATGTGGTCTTGGACAGCCCCTCCAGGCCAATCAGGTCAAAGAAGCCATTCAAGAGGCCAAAGTTGCGGTTATAGATGAATGCCCAGAGTGTTGCCAGGGCTACCGTGGCCACTACGTTGGGAAAAAAAAGCACCGCCCGGAGCACTTTCTTGCCGCGTATGCCTGAACTCAGAATACCGGTAAACAGGAAAGCGATGCCAAAGATCAACACACCACCGGCAATCAGAATGAGCAGGGTGAAACGCAACGTACCCCAATACACCTTGTCGCCAAGCAATTCCTGGAAGTTTGCCAGGCCGATGAAGGTCCGGGTTGGCGTAAACCCGGACCAGTCATACATGCTGACGATCAGCGCCTGAATAGCGGGGTAGATGAAAAAGACGATGTATAGGATGCCGGCCGGCGCCAAGAACGGGATCACTATCTTCTTTCGGTCCTTGCGCATGGTACCTCCCTGGATTTTGATGGGAGGGCTGGGGCATAGTGAGTCTGCCCCAGCCCTGCAAACTAGGGATTTGGCTAGCGGTCTCTCTCCGGCGTCGGCGTCGGCTTCGACCAGTAATCCACAGTTTCTGCCTTGAGAGTCTCGATGAACTCCTCAGCTGTGATCTGTTGGGTGATCAGCTGGTCGTCGAGCGGCAGGAAGATCGATATCCACCACGACGGGAAGTCGGACTGAACACCATCGTAGGGCTTGAACAGCAGCGTGTTGGCGTCAAACCAGTCCTTGACGTCGGGCAGCACATCGGGGATGGGCACATCCGCCCGCGCCGACATATTTTTGCCCTCTTCAACCGACTTCTCGCGGAATTGCTTCTGCATGCTGAACTTCATGAACTCCCGGGCCGCGGCTGCATTCTGAGCATCCTTGGGTATCACCCAGCCAATCAGATAAGACTCCATTTCGGTCATCTTACCCTTGCCACCCTCCACCTCAGGGAAGAGAAAACCGCGGTACTTGAAGTCAGGTTTAGCGGTCTGCTTGGTCTCGTTTGGCACCCAGCTTCCCACCAGGATCGCCGCTGCATCACCCTGTGACCAGGCCACCTGGCCGGCCGGCCAGATATTCCCATCCCATCCGGGCATGAAATAGCCTTTTTCAGCCGGCTCCTGCACCATCTGGGCTACCTTGAGCCAGCCCGGATCATCCCAGGCCGCGCCGGTGGTATCAGAGACGGCGTTATGCCATGCACCAGGACCCATGACGCGTTCAGCCAGCCAATAGAAGAAGTAGGCGTTATAGAAGTCGACCGTGCCATCCTGGGCGAAGCAGGCCTTGTCCTGACCCTTGAGCGTCTCACACATCTGCATCAGTTCATCCCAGGTCTCAGGCACACTCAGGCCGTTTTCTGAAAAGAAGTTCTCGTCATACCAGAAGGCTGAGGTGATGATCTGATAGGGGATGAACACAACCTCTCCATCCACCTTGTAGGGCTCCAGCACACCGGGGACGAAGACATCGCTGAACTGGACATCCTCTCCATAAGCCTGTTCTGTAAGCAGATTGTCGAGTGGCGTAGTCAGGTCGTTTTTCATCAGCGCTGCATTGAGCTCGTCCGCAGCGTGATCAACCAGGTCGAGCTGCGTGCCGGCCAGCAACGCCGAACGAACTTTCGTCAGCACTTCACGCCCTGCCCATGTGACCTCGACGTTAACGTTGGGATATGCCTTCTCAAACTCCGCAACAGTCTCGGCGATGACCATCTGCTCCGGTTCGCCTTCGTTCCACATGACCCAGTAGACCAGGTCGCCGGAGATCTCGCCCTCGGCTGCAGCCGGCGCATCTGCGACTGGGAATGCCTGAGGGGCCGCAGCGGGGGCTGCGCAGGCACTGAGCAGCAGTGCCAATGTCAACAGAATCAGCAGAAATGTCCTTGGGGTATTCATTGGTTTCTCCTCGTTGGGTTAGGCATTGAAAGAGACTTCGAAATCCGATCTGCCAGGTACTAACTGCAATTGAGTATTCGTTCGATCATCACCTCCTTGCCGGGGTCAGGTAACCATCATTATGCCAGCAATCGCCTTGCATTCAATTAACCAACTCCAGTCGTAATCTATCATTTGAAAGGATCACTTTACAGCCCCTGCGGTCAGGCCTTGCATGATAAAACGCTGGAACACCAGGGCCAGGATCACCGGCGGCAGGCTGGCCAGCACCCCGGCCGCAGCGATGCGCAGGTATTCCAGGCCAAGCT